>CAZHQC010000008.1:0-37422 GCA_964534135.1 uncultured Elusimicrobiaceae bacterium
GCCTTTTTAGATTGAGCCTGCTCTTCTTTAGCTTTTGCGGCTTTAGCTTCTTCTTCTTTGGCTACGGACTTATCCAGCATTGCCTGTTCAGCGATAACAGCCTTTTGTTTTCTTTCTTCCAAATCTTGAGTGGAAGCATCTTTCTTTTCCAATAAAGATAATTCACTGGTAACCTGTTTGAGTTTAGTCATTATCTCTATATCCATCTTGGATAAATAAAGCGTAAAATTAAAATCACCTTTAGTCTTCTCGGGCCTGGAACAAATTTTGCCAAGTTTTTTAACAATAAAGAAAATATCCTTCATATCTCCTTTGACAAGAAGTTTATGTCTGTCTTTATTTTTAGGAGCTGGAACAGGTTGAATATCCCACTTAGAAATCATAATTGTCTCTTCCTATAATAGTATAGTAAAACTAAATTTTAGGGTTTATAAATCGCAAACAAATTAAATTAGTCCCGCCTTGGGCGGGAAACTCTTCTTGCTCACGGATATACACGGATTTAATGGATTTTTTAATCACTATCCTTGTTATCCCCGTTATCTGTGAGCTATAAATTTGTGCATCTTAGCCATCTTATGGCCAATCCTACAAACTTTGGCCGTCTGATGGGCATAGCCCCTTGCTACCCTCTGCAGATTCCAGAGGAATCTAAAATGCGAGGGCAGGCGGCACGTGACATAGTCAACCCGCCAGAGACTTGAAATTCCGTTACGCTAAATTAAAATTAAATCCACGACCATATCCACAATAAGTTCACGACTAAATTTTTCCTTCTCGATATGCCGAAGAAACATTGTTTTGATATTGAAAACATTCTCAATATCATAAATCATTTCACTTGGTAAATCTCCAATACAAACAAGTCCCATGGCGCCATTCTCGACAACAAGCGCTTGAGCGCTATCTCCCCTCAGGTGAGGTTCGCATACTTTTACCACGGGCCTTTTAATAAACATCGGCTTTGTTTCCGATTTAAGACATATGGCATCCATCGTATTCAAAATCTCAGCGCATAAAGCTTCCTCAGTTGTCGTATAAAGAAACACCAAAGTTTTTATCCTTCCATTGGGAATACCTTCCGGCACTTGCCTTTCAATCAACTCATTAATATTAAGGGTATATTTCGCTCTATTGGTTTGAGAAGGATTATCTCCGGGAGCGGCCATTATTGTTTCCTCACTAGCATCCGGTTCCGCCTCTTCAGGCTTAACATCTTCAGAAAGCGATTCAGGCTGAACAAGAGATAAACTCTCTTCGACAGGATTGGCGTCTGACAGAGTTTGATTAGCATCATTCAAATTGCCAGCTTCTGCGGGCTTGTCCTCCATAGCTTGTTCAGCGTCGGAGGGCTTGTCCTCCATAGCTTGTTCAGCGTCGGAGGGCTTATCCTCCATAGCTTCAGTAACGACGCCTGTGGCGCCTATGGCGCCAGGAATATCCTGTTCCGATTGACCCGCATTATCTGAGAAAGTGGAATGATTGGGCTCTAAAACAATGGTTTTTTCATCGTCCGCTTCAGATGATAATTCAATAGAGGGATTTAATTCCAAGCCCTCGCTTGTGGCGCCTATGGCGCCAGCTTCCTCACTTATTGCGCCAGACTCCTCCTCAGAGGCTTCGCTATTCTGAAGTCCCTGTGATAACTGCTCAGCTGTCTCTAAAATAGATTCGATCACGGGTTCTTCCGTTATAGATTGTTCAATAGCGGGTTCTTCTCCCACAACTTCTTCTTGAACTGCAGGTTCAAATTGAATATCTTCAGCTTGAATATTTTCTTGCGGCTTGTCCTCTATAGCTTGTTCATTGTCGACGGATGTTTCTACCGCAGGTTCCTCATTATTTACCAAACCTTCGGGCTGAACTTCCTCCGCTTGAGGAGCTTCTTCAACTGTGGATTCGAATTGAATATCTTCAGCTTTAATATTTTCCTGAGGCTTGTCCTCCATAGCTTGTTCAGCGTCGGAGGGCTTGTCCTCCATAGCTTGTTCAGCGTCGGAGGAAGATGATTCACTTAACATTGTTTTAAAATCTTCAGGACTGGCAATAATGGTTTTTTCATCATCAGGCTCATTATCGGCAATATTTCCATCAAGAGGATTTAAATTAACTTCAGGTTGAACCTCAGGATTAACATCTTGATTATTTTGAATATCTTCATTTCCGGATTCAATATCCTTATCTTCTTCATTTAAATCCATAACTCCTCCCTGTAAATTCGCATTACTTTCTGTTTCAACTTCCTGTTCGGTATCGGCGGACGCAGAATCAGCTTCATTTTCAGCAAGTTTCATAAGAGCTTCTATGTCAGGCGCATCAGAATCCTGATTAGAATCCTCTTCCTGTAAATCTTCCTCTTTATCTAAAGCTGAAACACTGGGAACAGCTTCAAAAGGCGGGAAACCCGTACGCGCGGGGTTTTCAGTTTCATTTAAATCGGCTTGCTCAACATCCTCTTGCGCTTGCAAATCATTTTCAAAGGCCATAAAATCTAAATTTGAGCTTGGATCAGAATCCTTTTTTTCCGCTTCATTAGCCATATAGTCATTTCCCTCAGCAGAGGTTTCAGATTGTTGAGCGGATATTTCATCAGTATTTAAATTTTCTTGTGGTCCGGATGCCTTGGCATTATCGGACATGATATCTTTATCTTTAACACAATCAAATATATTTTTTCTCATTATATCCGGCATTTTAATACCGGATAAAATGGAGGGCATCTTATTTAAAAGGCCGTCTAAATCAGAAAGTATTTTTTCTATAGGCTCCTTGCCATCTCCCTTATCTTTTTCATTTTTATATTCCATATCAAATCTCCCCCTCACAACTTTCATAAAGCGCAAAGGCATAGCTATATAATACGCAAAGATTTATGCGCTTATATAATTATAATTATAATTATTATGGATTATATAGTTTATCTTGTAAAGTACTTATTATGGCTTGGCTAATGTCGCGCTATTGCCATCAGTAATCAAAACATCTATAAAACTTCCTATTTCATGCGCGCCTTCAATTTGAATATTCTGAAAATTTGAAGTTAAAGAATGGGAAAAATCTCCCTTATGCTTTAAAACTATGGAACGCTGAACGGAACTTATCGACAATTTTTTGAATTTTAGCCTTATTGCCTTATCCAATTCACGCATAAGTCTTGATCTTTCTTTAACTATCTTTGGATTTAAGGATTTAAGTTTAGCTGAAACCGTACCCCGCCTTGCGGAATAACTAAAGACATGCAAACCCGAAAGTGAAAGTTTTTTAATGAAATTCAATGACTTCTTAAAATCATCTTCATTTTCAGTTGGATAGCCAACGATAATATCGGCAAAGATACCCGCATCAGGAAAAATTTCTCTTATTTCTGCAACTTTTTGGGCATAATCTTGTGCACTGCCCCGTCTATTCATTTCTTTAAGAACTTTATTTGAACCTGATTGAAGAGGAATATGAAAATAAGAACAGAATTTGTCTCCCCCTTTTTTAACTTCTTTTAAAAGTTGCGGCGTAATTTCTTGAGGTTCAATGGATGAAAACCTGATTCTAAAATCACCGCTTAGACAAAATATTTTTTCCATAAGAGCGCTAAGATTAGTTTCTGTTTGAGGGCATTTATAAGCGCCCAATCTTATACCGCAAAGAACAATTTCCCTATAACCGTTTTTTATCAAAGTTTTAATTTCCTCCAAGACGGCCAGCAGAGGTTTTGAATTTAATATGGGACGGGCTTTTGAAACTATGCAATAATTGCATTTAAAATTACAGCCATCCTGAATTTTAATAAAAGCTCTGGTATGACCATCAAATTTTTTAATTGTAAAAAAATCATTTTTTATTTTTCCGTTCATAAGCTGAAACGGAATATCTTTTTTTTCTTCATTAGGAACAATCTGAACAAAAGGATAGGCCTCGATTATTTCCGACGGATAAAGGGTCGCCGTGCACCCGGTAATAATAATTTTAGCTTTCGGATTTAATTTTCTGACTTTTTCAATAAATTTAAAACCATCTTTATCGGCCTTTGCCGTCACAGAACAGGAATTAATTATTATGGTATCAGCCAAACTCGCATCATCGGTTTTTTGGCAACCGAGAGAAAAAAGTTGTTCCGCTAAGCTCTGCGTTTCTATTTGATTAACACGGCAACCGACAGTTTTAAAATATATTTTCATTCGCATTTATCCATTTCCAACTCTATCTAATAACCTTATTGCCTAATTTCCGCATTAACTATTTGCTTGGTTCACTGGCATTTAATATAAGCGAGCTTGCCACAATAGCGGCGGTTTCACTTTTTAAAATATGTTTTGAAATTTTTATAAAAACAGCTTTTTTAGTTTTGGCAAAATTTATTTCTTCGGGCGTAAATCCCCCCTCGGGACCGATAATGATTTTTGCGTTTTTGATATTTTTAAAATCAACTCCGCAATCTTGCAAAGAATCACCGTCGGGAACGGCAAAAAAAACAATATCTGCGTCACTAAAAATATCTTTAAAAGATTGTGGAGCTAATAAAGCCGGAATAAAAGCTCTCTCAGATTGCTTTGAAGCTGAAAGAAGAATTTGATTAAAGCGTTCTTTTTTTTTGCCCCATTTATCCCCATAATTTACCTGGTCGCCTGATGGGCGTTGCCCCTTGATACGACATCCAGCATAGCCTTGAGTCCTATCGGTTACTATAGGCATAAAACAATTTATGCCGGTCTCAGTACAATGTTCCAATATCTCTTCAAATGCTGTTTTCTTAGTCGGAGCAAAACACAATGTAATATTCGTTTTATAATTTAAAGAAATTAATTCACATTTAATTGAGCCTGAAACTCTTTGCCGCTCATATAAATTTATAATAGCCGAATATCTTTTGCCTTGACCGTCAAAAATTTTTATTTCATCGCCAATTCTTTGTCTGGCAACTTTCATTATATGACGGGACTCTTCGATATCAGCCGAAAATTTATCGTTTTTTATGTGATTCTTATCTATAAAATATTGGGACATTATATATGCTATGCGGAAAATTAAAGACCGCGTATTTTTTCAAAAATACTTCCGGATTTTTTCTTTTTTATAACTTTTTCTTCACCATCAATGGTAGTTGAAAGCTCTTTAAAAAGTTCCTTTTCCTTTGAATTTAAGCGCAGGGGAATGTCTATTTTAACATTCACCAACATATCTCCTCTTTTCTTACTCTGAAGGATAGCCATGCCTTTATTTGAAATTCTAAACACCTTGCCATACTGCGTGCCGGCGGGAATATTAAGACTTGTTTTCACCCCTTCTATAGTTGGAATTTCCACATTTGCGCCAAGAACAGCCTGAGTAACGCTTAAGTTTATATAGTAAAGCAAGTCATCTTCCACTCTTTCAAAACGAGAGTGATGTTTTATGTAAATCTGCACATATAAATCTCCGCTATCTCCGCCTCTCGCTCCCACATCTCCGGCTCTTGAAACCCGCATTAATGTTCCGTCATTTATGCCGGGAGGAATTTTAATATTAACCTTAGCCTTTTTTCTTTCATGCCCGCTTCCATGACATTGCTTGCAGGGAGAAGTTATAACTTCTCCTTGGCCATGACAATCGGGACAAGTTTGCGCGAAAGAAAAGAAACCTTGAGCATATTGCACCCTGCCGGAACCATGACAAGTGGAACATTTTTTAAGTCCCGTTTTTGGTTTAGCTCCCGTGCCATTACAAACCGAACATGATTCGGTGCGTTCAAATTCTACCGATACCCTTGAACCGTTAAAGGCTTCTTCAAGAGGTATTTCCACATCATGCTTTAAATCTCCACCCTTCCTTGACCGGCTTCTCCCCGAAGATTCGCCGCCGCCAAAACCAAAACCGCCTAAAATATCTCCAAAGATATCCCCCAAATCCACATTTTGAAACCCGTTGAAACCGCCTGCGCCACCGCCTGCGCCTTTTAAAGCTTCTGCGCCATATTGGTCATAAACATTTCTCTTTTTTGAATCGGAAAGAACGCCATAAGCTTCATTTAATTCTTTAAATTTAGCTTCAGCTTCTTTATTTCCGGGATTTTTATCGGGATGATATTTAAGAGCTTGTTTTCTGAAAGATGATTTTAATTCCGCGTCGGTAGCGTTTCTTGGAACTCCCAAAAGTCTGTAATAGTCGGTAGATGCCATAATAGATTAAACTCCAAATAGATAAGATGCAGATTTGTGAAAGATTATCTTCCACAAATCCAGAAGCCAGATATCACCCTTAGGAATCTGCGCAGTCTTTACACTGAAAGATTCCAAGGCCATGCCGGGTTTGGCTATGCCATCGACGCCTGCCCTCACGAGATAGATTCCTCTGGAATCTGGAGAAGGTATCAAAAGCTATGCTATCAGACGGCCAAGGATGTTAGTCCCGTGAACAAAGTTACACGGGAGATGTCAGAAATCAGATATATAAGGAGTCTCCTTACAAATCTTGCTTCTTGCCTCTTACTTCTGGCTTCTATTATATTAGCAGAGCTTTGCTCTGCAATTATTTATTTCTTAGTTTCGTCAACAACTTCCGCGTCAACAACATCTTCTTTTTTTTCCTCGGCTTGCGCTTCAGCTGCGCCGGGAGCTCCGCCGGCTGCGCCCGGTTGGGCTGCGCCCGCACTGGCTTGAGCTTTTGCCTGGGCTTCTTTATAAATCGCTTCACCAAGCTTTTGAGAAACTTTAATAAGCTCTTCTTTAGCTGTTTTTATTTTTTCAGTATCCTCAACCTTTAAAGCATCTTTCAACTCGCTGACAGATCTATCAATCGCAAGTCTTTCGTCCTGAGACACTTTATCACCATGCTCTTTTAAAGATTTCTCCGTCGCATAAAGTAAAGAATCGGCTTCATTTTTAACCTCAACTTTTTCTTTATACTTCGTATCTTCATCAGCAAATTCTTCGGCCTGCTTAATGAATTTTTCTATTTCTTCTTTAGATAATTTATTTTCGGCGCTTATGGTAATATGCTGGGCTTTATTTGTTCCCAAATCTTTAGCCGCAACATGTATTATTCCATTAGCGTCTATATCAAAAGTAACCTCAATCTGCGGCATGCCTCTGGGTGCGGGAGGAATTCCATCAAGATCAAACTTCCCTAAAGCAACATTGTCCTTAGCCTGAGATCTCTCTCCCTGAAGAACATTGATAGTCACTGCCGGCTGATTATCCGCCGCGGTAGAAAATACCTGAGTCTTCTTAACGGGAATTGTGGTATTTTTATCTATCAGCCTAGTCATAACGCCGCCTAAAGTTTCAAGACCTAAAGACAAAGGTGTAACATCGAGAAGAAGAACATCTTTCACATCTCCGGTTAAAACCGCAGCCTGAATGGCAGCTCCTGCAGAAACACATTCCATGGGGTCAATGCCTTTTTCAATTTTACCGACATGATCTTCCACAAACCTTTGCACTATCGGCATTCTGGTAGGTCCGCCGACTAAAATAACTTTGCTTATATCAGAGGTTTTTAGTTTAGCGTCCGCTATAGCGGTATCTATAGATTGCTGACAGCGTTTAACTATATCATCAACCAAATTCTCAAGTTTGGCTCTTGAAAGTTTCATGGTCAAATGTTTAGGTCCCGCGCTATCGGCGGAGATAAACGGCAAATTAAGATCAGTTTCCATAGTGGTGGAAAGCTCAATTTTAGCTTTCTCCGCGGATTCTCTTACTCTCTGCATGGCCGTTGTATCGCCCTTTAAATCAATTCCCGTATCTTTTTTGAATTCATCGACGATAAAATCCACAAGCGTATTATCCATATCGGTTCCGCCGAGATGAGTATCGCCGGAAGTGGAAAGAACATCAAAAGTGCCTTCTTTTCCAAGTTCCATAACCGTAACATCAAGCGTTCCGCCTCCAAAGTCAAAAACCATTACCTTTTGGTCTCCGCCTTCCTTATCAATACCATAAGCAAGCGCCGCGGCTGTGGGCTCATTTACAAGCCTTATAACTTCAAGACCGGCTATTTTGCCCGCGTCTTTTGTAGCTTGCCTTTGATTATCATTAAAATAAGCGGGAACCGTAATAACGGCTCTGTCAACTGTAGCGCCAAGAAAAGCTTCCGCGTCTTTTTTAACTTTTTGAAGGAGATATGCCGATAATTGCTGAGGAGTAAATTCTTTATCATTTACTTTATATTTATCTCCGCTTCCCATTTTTCTTTTAAAACGAGCTATTGTTCCGTCCGGATTTGCAACAGCTTGCCTTCTTGCGGGTTCACCCACAAGCATTTGACCGTCTTTCACAAAAGCCACATAAGAGGGAAATGCTTTCCCGCCCAAACTTGTTCCTTCCGCTGAAGGGATCATTGTCGTCTTTCCGCCTTCCATGATTGCAGCGGCTGTATTTGAAGTTCCTAAGTCAATTCCTATTATTTTTGCCATATTACTCCTCCTTTAAAAATAGAAGTCAGAAGTCAGAAGTTAGAAACATAAGGAATATCCTTATAAATCTTGCTTCTTGTTTCTTGCCTCTTGCTTCTTACTATTCTTTGTTTTTAACATCACACTTCTTTTTTGCTATCTTAACACAACTCGGACGAAGAACTTTGTCCTCCATATAAAAACCTTTTTGCAATTCTTCCACTACCATGCCATCATTTTTATCATCTCCGTCAACAGTACCCATGATATCGCATTTCATCGGGTCATAAGGCTTACCTACAACGTCAATCTCCCTTATATTTTCTCCCTCAAAAACTTTTTTAAACTCCTTAAATATCATTCCAAGGCCTATAACAATATCTTTAACTTCCTTATTCTCATCATCTGTTTTTACATCTTTTACATGCAGATGAGCTTTCAATAAAAGATCATATAAAGGAAGTAATTTCAAAAGAATTTCCGCCTTTCCCCACTTTATAAGACCGGGTCTCTCTTTTTCCACTCTCTTGCGATAATTTTCAAAATCAGCCTTGAGAGCTATAAGTTGATTATAATAATCGGATTTATCCTCCATAGATTGTTCGGCAACAGAGGGCTTTTTCTGATCTGCAGATTTATCCTCAACAGACTTATCCGCCATAGATTGCTCAACATCGACGGGTTTATCTTCTATAATTTCAGCCTCATTTTTTTCTATTTCTTCTTTTTTTAAGTCCGAATCATTTTCTTGAGTTTTATTTTTTTTAGCGTTCACCCTACCACCTCCTCAGCGGCTATAAGCCGCTTGCTTCTTTTTAAATTTTTTCACTACACATTGACTCTTTTATTAAAACCTAATCTCCTATCAACCGCCGATACTATTAGACACACCTTTTGGTGTGTGAGGGGGTGGTAGGGTCACCCTACCACCCGCTCACCAATCTCTGATTGGTATTTTCTTGAGTCCCGCCATAGGCCGGGACTGAGCAGGTGGTAGGGTCATAATATTTCTCAATCATTAAAAGTTATTTCATCCCATTGAGATAACATGCCTTCAACCATATAACTGACAGAATCCACCAATGAAATCATCTTTGGATACTCCATTCTTTTATTGCCAAGTATTCCCACCAAACCCACTACTTTACCCTTAACACAATAAGTTGATGTAATAAGACTAAAATTATTAAATTCTTTAATCTGAGTTTCAGAACCAATAGTAACATCTACAATTCTATTTCCAGCCTGATTGCTTATTTTCTTTTTTTCAACACACTCTCTAAGTCTTTCCTTAATCATATGTGAAAAACTGTCTCTTTCCTCAATAACCCTCATTATGTTTTTAAAATCTTCAAAATCATCTTTCTCGGCATATTGCGATATCTTAGCTAAACCTTCAAGATATACCGACTCTTCTTCTTTAGCGGCTTTTAGAAAATAATCATAAAGTTTTTTAAGCACTTCGCCGTTTATATTATCACTCACCCTTACATTTATATACTCATCCCATATAATACGGGAAGCATTCGTCACGGGAACATCTTTTAATCTTTTGTTTATTTGAGAAGATAAAGCTTTTAAATACTTTTTATTTACTTGCTCAGACAGAACAATAGAGAAATGCTTTACTATACCTGAATGAGTCACAATAATAACCAAAATACTTTTAAAACTCATCGGCACAAAATCAATTCTTTGCATAACATCATTTTCCATATCTGCGGACAAAGTGAACCCGGCGCATTTGGATAAATTAGCTATTACTTTTGAGGTATGCCTCATTAAAACATCCAATTGCTCTATCCTGTTCTCATATTCATGTTCAAGCTTATCTTTCTCATTTAAAGCCATTCTTTGCAATTGCAAAATATTGTCCACATACTCTCTATAACCCTTATCCGTTGGCACTCTTCCTCCGGAAACATGCGGCTGCTCAAGATATTCCGTTTCTTCCAAATTCTTTAAAACGCTTCTTATGGTAGCGCTTGAAATATCCAAACCACCGCAAGAAGCTATAAGCTCACTGCTTACCGGCTTACCGGTATTTACATAATTATAGACGACCCAATTAAGGATTTTCTTTCTTCTATTTTCAGCGGTTTTAGGTTTTAATATTCTCATACCTTGTACAAATATTATATATATTTTTTCATTAAATTAGCAATCTATTTAAAAGACTGCTAATAATATATACCTTATATCTTTATTTTAATATCAAGAACAATTAGAAAAGAGGCAGGTTTAAGATGAAAACCTAATTAAACCCGGGGTTAATCTTCATAGACTATTTTGATGCCATCAAATTCAATCCAATCTAAAGATAAAGGACTAATAATGGCGTTTATTGGAACTCTTAAAACTTTTGCTTTGGGAAGTAATAATTTACGGATAGCATAATCACTGAGAAAAATTCTTTTACAAAGGCTTTTAACAGCCTTCTTTTGATTTGAAACATCCGGCTTTTTATCACCCAATAAAAACCCGGCCACAATATCCGTTAAATCATTAATATTTAAACTCATTAATTCACCCTGTTAAATACACCTTGTTATTCAAGATGTAATTTCAGATTTGTGATATACCCCGAAAATCTGAATTTATTTAACGAGGTCGAACTTCCACGCTGTTGCTCTGTCGCACTGTAGCGCTGATTAGACTTTAATGGATATCTTTGCGATATACTTATCCAAATCATTATGAGGTCTGGGAATAACATGAACGGCAACAAGCTCACCCACTTTCTGCGCGGCGGCAGCTCCCGCTTCAACAGCGGCTCTCACAGCTCCCACTTCTCCGGTACATAAAGTAGTTATATAGGCCGAACCTATTTTTTCATAGCCGATTAATTTTACATTCGCGGCTTTTCCCATGGCGTCTGACGCCTCTATCATTCCAACAAATCCTTTGACTTCAATCATTCCCAATGCGGGTTTCGGTTCTGTCATTATTTTCTCCTTAAAAACCAGCAGATTAAGTTCAAGATTAAGATTAAGTAAACCTTATCTGCTAATCACTTTTTTTATTTCTCGCCGTTACTTGTTACCTGTGACCTGAAACTTGCTACCTAAGATTTGCTTTGGCCACCTGATAGGCATAGCCTCTGATGCGGCACTAGCATAGCTTTGCAAATCTTAATACTGCCCCTTCTTTGCTATACCGCCTGAAACTATAGCTATACTTGCGCTTGTTCCAAGGCGAGTGGCCCCGGCTTTTATCAATGACTCGGCAACTTCAGCATTTTTTATTCCGCCCGAAGCTTTAATTCCCATTTCCGATCCAACCGTAGCTCTCATTAAAACAATATCTTCAACCGTGGCTCCGCCCGAACCAAACCCAGTGGAAGTTTTAACAAAATCAGCTTTAGCTCTTTTGGCCATTTCACAAGCTCTGACTTTTTCTTTATCATTAAGAGCGGATGCTTCTATTATGACTTTTAATGTTTTGCCTATGGTCGCTTCTCTCACCGCCCTAATATCATCAAAAACCAATTTATCATTACCCGATTTTAGAGCTCCTATATTGATAACCATATCTATTTCATCGGCCCCGTTCGCCATAGCGTCTCTGGCCTCAATGGCTTTCACTGTAGGTGTAGTTGAACCCAAAGGAAAACCGATAACCGTGGCAACCATAACCCTGCTTCCTTTTAACAATTGAGACGAAAGACTGACATAAGCGGGATTAACGCATACGGAAGCGAAATGATATTTTTTAGCTTCTTCGCAAATCTTTCCTATCTCTTCTTGAGTGGCATTGGCTTTTAAAAGCGTATGGTCTATCATTTCAGCTATTTGACAATTCCTATCGCCGGAATCGCACATACTTACTCTCGCGACGCCTAAATTTTTTATTTGTTGAGATGTAAATCTGCCTAATGAGCTATTGTCAGAAAAATCGTTCTGCGCGGAAAATGAGGAAGGATTGTTTACGAGAGGCTTTTGAAAAATTTTCCCTCCGCTTCCCATTGTCACACCTTTAAAAGGCTTATTTGTATTCAACTCAGAAGAATTCAAACCCTTCTCGCCCAAAATTTTTACAACCTCATTTGCTATTTTTTTTATTTCATCTTCACGCATATTTTCTTTCATCCAAATTTAATTGGATGAACCTCCTTTTTTAAAATCCGCAATAGCCTTATCTATATGGCGCGGATCAACTATACCGCAAATTATTGTTCTAACCGGGGCCTTGGGATTATTTAACATTTTTCTTGCCGAACCGCCTTCATCCACTACAAGCACGATATTTCCAATTCCGGCTCCAAGACCTCCATCAATCGCTAAAGTGGTAGTGCCTGAAAATTTATCATCGATAGGAGAAATGGGTTTAACAAGAAGAAGTCTCAAATCTTGCAATTGAGGGTGTTTTCTTGTAGCCCAAACATTTCCCACTACTTTTCCTATAAACATCTATTTTTTACCCTCTAAGCCCTGTAATTGTTTTCCGTCAATTATTCCCAAAATAGCAGCATCTATAGGCGGATAATCTTCTCCAACAATACTCTCACCTCGCCAACCCTCAAAAGCTATTATCGCCTCTTTAGAAGCTACATAAAAAATAGTTTCACTAGAGCCGGAACCGACACAATCGGCCGCAACCAATGGCTCACCAACAGGTTTATCCGTATCCCAATCAAGAGGCTGAATCAAAAGCAAAGTTTTTTGCTCCATACCGCAACATTGGTTTGCAGAAAAAACTCTTCCTATAATTTTTGCTTGTTTCATAAATTCGCTTCGCTCATTAGCTCAGAGTCAAAAGTTGAGAGTTCAAAGTAAATATCATTAATTTTGCGACACTAAAATTCCTAAACTCTACACTCCCAATTCTGAACTGTTTTTATAAATTACGATTTTCAATCGCGCTTATCTTATCCAATCTTGCCTGATACCTTCCGCCTTCATACGAAGTATCAAGCCATACTTTCAAAATCTCTGTCAATGCAAGTTCGCCATGGGTTTTACCACCCAAACATATTACATTGCAATTTTCGTGAGCCGCGGCAAATTTCGCCGAAATAAGATCATAAGCGCAAACAGCTCTTATGCCTCGAATTTTATTAACGGCCAAACAAACTCCGCCGCCAAAACCATCCAACAAAATTCCTTTATCAAATTCTTTTCGCTTTACCGCTTCGCCAACCAACATGGAGATATCCGGAAAATCAACGGAATCCGTGGAATAACAGCCAAAATCAGTAACTTCATGACCTAAAAGCTGAAGGAATTTTTTAATTTTTTCTTTTGCTTCAAATCCGGCATGGTCCGAACCTATCACTATTCTCATAAATTTAAATCCTTTATCAATTATTTATAAAAATTCCAATAAATGCGCATCGGCATTTGGAATGACAATCCTTGAAATAAGATTGTCCGAGTCTATAATTTTAACAGCCGCGCTCACCGCCGTCCTAACAGATCCGACTTCACCTGTCATTGTGAAATAACCTTTTCCACCTATTCCCTTACCTAAGCTTATCTCTAAAATATCAATCGAAGCCGCTTTAGCCGCTATATCGGCGGCATAAATAATGCTAAGGGCATTTCTGGTTTCAATTACGCCAACGGCCTCAAGTTTTTTCGGCATAGTTGCCTTCTTATTTAATCTCTCAGCCACATTTTTGTGAATACTTCTTATTATAGATTTGGATATAAGCGTTTTTTCAGCTATTTCAATCCCCTTTGAAAGAGCGGACTCAACTTCCCCCACAGGGCCTGAAACTATTATTATATATTTACCTTGTGAAATGGGTTGAGCCAATTCAGGTTTTATTCCAGCCACCTTGCAAATGGCATCCAATGTTTCCACACCTTTGGCTATGGATGAAATTTCTAAAAGTCCTACTGCGGAATTTGCTTGCATAAAAATTCTCCTATAAAGCAAGTAAAGATTAAGACCAAGGTTAAGATATAAGGAAAATATCCTTTCTTTGCTCTGCCTACCTGTATTCTGCAACCTGTATCCTGTTGCCTGTAACCTACTGCTACGCTATACGTAAAGAACCGACCACACTGCATTGCAGAGGTCTTGCAAAATGAGTGGGCTTTGTTATTCCATCACCAGTCGGTGTGCCAATGGTCATGGAACAATAACCTTCGCCAAGCCCCAAACCATGTAAAGTACAGCCGTTTTTAACAAAAATAGAGCAAGACATACGACGGCCCATTTTAGTCATATTGATAACATTTGTAGAATACATTCCGGTTGAATGATGATTTCCATTTTCAAGACGATAGGCTAGCTCAATCGCTGTATCTATATCCTTAGAAATTGTGACAGGCAAAACAGGCATAAGCTGTTCCGTTATAACAAAAGGATGGTCATTTGAAACTTCCGACCATAAAACCCTTATATCATCGGATAAATCAAGCCCGATGGCCTTTGCTATATGAGACGGATTTTTTCCCACAAAATCTCTACTTACTCTATATTCCGAATCCGTTTTTGTCATTATTTTTTTTGTGAGCTCATCCATCTGAGATGAATTCAATTCATAAGCGCGCGCGTCTTTGCGCATAGCTTCAAAAAAAACATCTTTTATTTTTTCTACAACTATAATTTCTTTTTCAGCTATACATAAAACATTATTATCAAAACCGGCTCCCATTATTATTTCACTCACACAATCTGGAAATATAGCAGTTTCATCAACTACAATGGGAGGATTACCCGGCCCTGCCGCTATGGTTTTACATGTTTTTCCCACCGTCATTGCCACATTTACAATGGCGGGACCACCGGTTACAATATTGAGCTTAGCCTTGGGATGCGCCAAAAGTTCTTTTGTGCTTTCCTGAGTAGGCTTTAAAATAGTGGAAATTAAATTTCGAGGCCCGCCCGCAGAAACAATGGCTTGATTTAAAATTGTGACTGAATCTTGAACCGATCTCTTAACTACCGGATGAGGAGAAAACACCACACTATTACCCGCAGCCAATAAGCCAATGGCATTACTTATAATGGTGGCAACGCCATTTGTCGAGGGAGTTATAGCGGCGGCAACGCCAAAAGGAGCATATTCAACCAAAGTTAAACCTTTATCTCCGGTATAAGACATGGAACGCAAATCCTCTACTCCCGGAGTTTTTAAAGCCGATATATTATTCTTTTCAATCTTATCGGCAACCCTGCCCATGCCGGAATCTTCAACTACCATCTTCGCCCATCTTTCGGAATTTTTAAGCGAAACTTGGCGCATGGCTTCAATGATTTCTCTCCGAATTTCAAGGCCTAAATCTTGAAATATTTCTTGAGCTTTTTCACTTGCATCAACAGCTTCGTTAACACTTGAAAAAACCGGCCCTGTCATTGAGGGATTTATCGGAGCTTCTTCAGAAATATCTGAAGAGATATTTAATTTTCCGATTACTTCGCCTACTATTTTTTGTATATCGTCTTCGCTTATGGACATAAAAACTCCGTATAATTTTTTTTAAGAAATACTATTCCATTTTATCTTTCGCTTTGGTAAAAACAACTTTCCCTTCTTTTTCAATGGTATCCACTATCGCAAAAATAGTGCAATCAACGGGATTGTTTTCTGTTTTTTGTGTTTGTCTTGCGGAAGAACCCTGTACTAGCAAAACCAATTCTCCATCACCTGCGCCTACGGAATCAACGCCAACCAAGACATTTCCGCGCGGCTTATCATCAAGGCCTACAGGCTGAACCAAAAGCAATTTACTACCAACCAATTTATCATCTTTATGTGTGCAAACAACATTGCCCACAATTCTTGCAAAAAGCATATTTCCTCCAAAAGCGCAAAAAACGCAGAGTAAACTAACGCAAATTACGCAAAAACAAACGGCTCCGCCTCTATTTTTTACTTTCCGCCTTTAACAACAATAGGCATTCTGGCTTCAAGATCAGAGTGAGGCTGAGGTATAACATGAACGGCAACAAGTTCGCCCACTCTTTGAGCGGCGGCAGCGCCCGCATCACAACTGGCTCTACAAGCAGCAACTTCGCCTCTAAATAAAATTGTTACAAGACCCGTGCCGATTTTTTCATAACCGACAAGTTTAACATTGGCGGCTTTAACAGCGGCATCCGCAGCTTCCACACATGCTATAAGTCCTTTGGTTTCAATCATTCCTAATGCATCCATATTATTCCTCCGTTAACTATATGACTTTATATTTAAAACTATTGTACAAAATTATACTATGAAAACTGATTCTCCGTTTTCAAGCAATCCTGCATTGGCTTCTTCAATATCCACATGAAATTCAAGAGAATATTTATCACTTACTCTGCATAATACTCTTTCAAAAATAAGCTCTCTATCTTTGCCAATTCCAGCTCTAACCCTTACTTCCTCTTGATCATTTAGCTTAAGTTTCTTTGCATCATCAGGCGCTAAATGTATATGTCTTTTTGCAATTATAACGCAATTTTTAACTTTAACTTCACCTTTAGGACCTTTTATTAAAATATCCGGAGTTCCCTCTAATTTACTCGAATCTCTTATAGGCGGATTAAGACCGAGCTTTATAGCATCACCCATAGAAACCTCAACCTGAGTATAAGAACGGAAAGGACCTATCATTCTCACATTCTTAATAGCTCCTCTGGGTCCTACTATCTCAGCTTTTTCTTTTGCCGCGAACTGCCCCGGTTGAACTAATTTTTTATATAAAGCAGGCTCCGCGTCTTTTCCGAAAATAGCTTTAAAATCCTTTTCCGTAAAATGAATATGACGATTGGAAACACCAATTGAAACCGGTGTTTCCGATCGTTCCATACGCAATTTTATAGCGCCGGAAATATTTTCAACTAATTTTTTATCCATTTTTTATTGCCTTTCCTCTACTCTATGCAATCGAACAATTCCTTCGTTAGCTCGAGACACAACTACTGTAACATGTCTGTGCATGCCACCTGAAGATCCTTCAAGACACTTTTTAAAACCATCTTTTTCGTCAAACTGCGGCGAAACAAAAAAATTACGCCCACTAGGTGTAGTATCCATAATCAGACTACATGCAGCGTTTATTCTCGAACGCAATCTATATCGCTTATACCCCTCATTGTTTACAAAAAACGAAAGGTTTGGAACCGAATCATTAAGTTTCGCATAAAAATCTATATAAGCTATTCCTATTCCATTTAAGCGTTCTTTTTGTGCTTGTTTTTTTTTCAACTCTCGATTTTTTCTTTTCGCTAACGCAATACGTTTCTTGGATTCAGCAAGCAATGAACTATTCGGATAAGTATTGATAAGTATTTCCCACTCAGAAATAGCTATTTGATAATCTCCAATCTCAAACATTTTCACAGCTTTCTTAAATTGGCTTTGATCTGTTTCCTCAAGATTTTTAATTTTTGTCCTTAGTCCTGCATTTTCTTTAAGTAATTTTTCTTTCTCTTCACAGCAACAACCAGACATTGCCAACAGTGAAAACACAATCACTACAGGTAAATAAATAGATTTCCATGTCATAATATTTTGCCACCTAGTGATTTTAACTCCTTTGTATCCATTATAGACCATACTCCCCATAAAGATTTGTACTCTTTTAAACAACCCCTATCTATAGTCTGAGGACAATAACAACTATTAGCATCCACAAAATGAAAACTACGTCTATGCCAATCTTTAATATGATGATTGTGAACCACAGAACAACCACTCATTTTGGATATATTTCTTATGGTGGGTATGAAACGCGTCATACCCGCATGTCCAATATTAACAATCAAATGAGGTTTTAGTTTTAAATCAGACATATTTGTTCTAATACGAGGACTAAATATTTCTCCACAAATCAGCACCCCCACTCGGAATCCTTTAATCTCTATGATACGATCACGGTTATTTATATTACTTTCTAAAACCAATTTTGAATTTGCCGCGGTAGTACTCCTCTGTTGCCATGTACCAATAAGACCACTACCATTAATTGCAAATCCAAAATAAGGAATACTAGATTTGGATACCATTTCATCTAATTTTTTTTTATTTATTTTAGTGTTTTTCTTATGATTCGAAACGAGATCAATTCCACCTATAATATTTATTCCTTTTTCTTTAGCCAATCTAACAACTTGATCCAGCAATTCATCCCTATGTTGATTAGAGTTTGCAGTTAAAAAACCTGCGGGAACTATAAGTAATTTTGCTTTTTCGTGAGATGCTATATTTGCAAGTTTTCCGAGTAAGACAAGTCGGTCAGGATTACAATTTATTTTTCCCATTCCCTTACATGAAATCAATGTATTCAAGATTCTCATTACTCTGTTCCTTTAAGCTATCACCTCTTGAAAATGAATTACTCTTAAAAATTTATCGGCTTTCAAACTTTCTCCGCCAACCAAAGCTCCATCTAAATCAGGCTGAGCCATTAATTGGTCTACATTCTCGGCTTTAACACTGCCGCCATAAAGTATTCTTATACTTTGAGCAAATTCCTTGCCATAAAGTCTTTCCAATTCTTTTCTAACAAAAATATGAGCGTCTTGCGCCTGCTCGGGAGTAGCTGTTTTACCGGTGCCAATAGCCCATACGGGTTCATAAGCAACTATAATATTTGAAACCTCATCCACTGTTAAACCCTGGAAAGCTCCTTTAAGCTGTGTTTCAAGAACTCTATAAGTTTTTTGATTTTCTCTTTCCTCTAGTGTTTCTCCTATGCATAAAATGGGTGTAAGCGAATTATTTATAGCCGCCTTCATTTTTTTATTTACTATTTCATCAGTCTCACCAAATACATGACGTCTTTCGGAATGGCCGATTATAATATGAGTACAGCCTATATCTCTAAGCTGCGAGGGAGATACTTCACCTGTAAAAGCTCCCTTATTTTCCCAACTCATATTCTGAGCGGCAAGTAAAATTGGAGAGCCGTCAATTGCTTTTTTAACAATTGAAAGATTTGTAAAACCGGGAGATAAAAGAACCTGATTTTGTAAATCAGGGTCCAGTCCCTTTTTTAAGGCTAAGGCCAATTCCTCAGCTTCCGCAGAATTTAAATTCATTTTCCAATTACCGGCAATCATCGCTTTTCTGTCCATAATTTTATCTCCTTGTATTTATAATATATATATTTAAGACTAACATCAATACATTACTAAAGCAGTTCTCTCAATAATTCTTCACGTGGCTGGGCAATAACAATCTTTTCAACCAAAAGACCTCTTTTACCAACAATGGCCGCGCCGGCATCCGCGGCTGTTTGCGTTGCCGCAATACTGCCTGTAAAAGTAACAAAAGCTTTACCGCCCAAAGCCATTGCAAGTCTGATTTCTATAAGTTTAACTGTTGCCGCTTTTACAGCCGCATCAGCCGCTTCTATCAAAGCTGAAATTGAAAAAGCCTCTATAATTCCCAAAGCTTCCAACTTATTAACCTCAGTACTTTGACTAATGGCGGGAAATACATCGGGATGAATATTAGGCACTACAAAACTATCCACAATAGTGTGAGCGGCTTTATTTACTCCAGCCTCAACACTTGCCTTTACGCTTCCAACATCTCCGGCAATAAGCGCTATATATTTTCCGGAACAAATACTTCTTGAAAGCAGAAGTTTAACATCTGAAGTTTTAAGCATCGCATCGGCCACTTCAAAGCCCTTGGCAATACTTGATACTTCAACGCCGCCTATGGATTTCATAATTTTTACCGCCTCCACTCCCGCATAAGAACTTTGCTTCCGCAAATTTCCGATGCGGGAGAGTCTGATCAAATTTTTTTGGGTCTCTACTTTGTACCTTTTTTACTTCCTGCTCTCTGCTCACTGATTTCTGCTCTCTATACCACTATCTCAATATATTTATTATTTATTTTTGAAATTTTACCATCAATACTCGCATGAATATACGCTCCAAGCTTATCGTCACTCATGCTACCTATAATATCTCCTCTCTTAACTGTTTGCCCCTCATTTACAATAGGCTCAGCGGGAACGCCTATATGCTGGCTTAACATAATTCTAACTTTTTTAGGGATATAATTAAATTCAATAAAGGAAGCCGTTTTATCATAATCTGAAAGATTTAAACGGCCTATAAGCTTTGAAATAGGTGTTTTTCTATAATCTCTCAAGGGATGAACTTTAGGCTGATTCCCAAAATCAATGGAAGCTGTTTTTAGATTTATACTTTTTTCAATTAATTTTTTCTTGGCCATATCACAAATACTTTTAGGGTCCAGATTTTCAGGACAGGAATACAAACTGCATAAGGAACATTGCGAACATAAAAGAGCGAATTCACTATGAATATCTTTTCCGGAACCTGCGAAAAGCAAACTGCGCATGACTTTATGCGGATTCAAAATATGACCCAGAAGATATCTCGGGCAAAGCTCCGTACAAAAGGAACATTGATCGCAAGCGGATTTACCTATTCTTGAAACGCTGCTCTCAGGTCTGGTTTTTTTCAAAATCAATGAATGATTTTTTGGTAAAACTATTAATCCCCCCGATACTTTAGTGACCGGTAGAGTAAAATCCGTTATAACCTTTCCCATCATAGGTCCGCCGTCAATAGCGGCATAATCCGCGCAAGTAGCGCCACCGACAAACTCAATAAGCTCTCTATAACTTATGCCTATCGGAACTTTAAAAGTACAGGGATTTTTAACCGCGCCGGTCACGGTAAGAAATTTTTGCGTAATGGGATATTTCCGCGCTAATGCCACATTATAAAGTGTCTCCACATTATTAACTACCGCACCCACATTTATCGGCAAACCACCCATCGGCACAAGTCTGCCTATGGTGTCGTAAACAAGACAAAATTCATCGCCGGCGGGATAATAATCTCCAAGCAATTTTATTTCAATATTTTTTCTTGACGCGGCAATCTTTTTAAGGCGTTCTATTATTTTTCCATGCTTCTTTTTTATTCCTATTATTCCCAAATTGGCGGATGTTGCCTTCATCATCATTTCAAGACCGTCAAAAACGGTCTCAGGATAAAGTTCAAGTATTTTTTGATCTTTTTTAAGGAGAGGTTCGCATTCAGCCGCATTAGCAATGACAAATTTCGCTTTGCTTTTTGCTTTTATATAAACGGGAAAGCCGGCGCCACCGGCGCCCACTATACCCGCTTTTTTAAGCGTTTTAGCAAAATTATTTTGAATCATTTAAACTCTATACAACTTGTTGT
This sequence comes from uncultured Elusimicrobiaceae bacterium, assembly GCA_964534135.1. Lineage (GTDB taxonomy): Bacteria > Elusimicrobiota > Elusimicrobia > Elusimicrobiales > UBA9959 > JAKLQJ01. The sequence goes on from CAZHQC010000008.1 coordinate 21,479, forward strand.
AAACCCATGGTTTTCTTAACTGTATTAGCAAGCCGTTTAATGCCTTCTTCTATTCGTTCCTCTGTGGGATAAGAAAAATTAAGTCTCATGGTATTTTTACCGCTACCATCGGCATGGAAAGCCGAACCTATAACATAAGCGACATTTTCTTTTACCGCTTCATAAAACATTTCATCAGCATTCATATTCTCCGGAAGTCTAACCCATAAGAAAAGTCCACCTTCGGGTTTGGTCCAGGTTACACCTTCAGGCATATGCTTTTCAAGAGCTGAAATCATAACATCTTTTTTGGATTTATAAACTTTTTTAACCGTCTCAATATGTTTTTCGAAATAACCGGTTTTCAAAAATTCACTCGCTATAAGCTGATTTAAGCTTGAAGTGCATAAATCAAGAGATTGTTTAAGTGTAAGCATTTTGCTTATTATGGCTTCATCCGCTAAAACAACTCCCAATCTCAAACCGGGAGCAAATGTTTTTGAAAAAGTAAAAAGCGAAATGATATTTCTGGTTTTAAGCGTATCACTATCAATTTTATAAATCATTCTGGGAGAAGTTCCCTCAAATCTAATTTGCCTATAAGGAGAATCTTCTATAATGGCAACATCATATTTGTGGGAAAGTTCCACAATCTTCATCCTCTTTTCTTCCGACAAAGTCACACCGCTAGGATTTTGAAAATCGGGCACAAGATAAATAAATTTATAATGTTCATCTTGCTTCTTAAGCCAATTAAGCCTTTCTTCAAGGTCTTCAATTTTAATACCATCATCATCAATCTTAATGCCTACAAAATCCGCGCCACAAGATTTAAAAACCTGCAAACCGCCCATATAACTCGGCATCTCTACTATGATGGGATCCCCGGCATCTATAAATAATCTTCCCACTAAATCAAGCGCCTGCTGAGAAGCCGTAGTAATTAAAATATTTTCAGGCTTAGCCTCAATACCCTCATTCTTTTTCAAAAATTCAATAAACTGCTCTTTAAGTTCGGCCAAACCTTCGGTAGGACCATATTGCAAGGCCATTGGCCCCTTTGTATCCATAATATCTCCCACTACTTCTTTCACAAAATCACAAGGAAACAATTTTGGATCGGGCAGACCGCCGGCAAGAGAAATTATTGCTGGATTATTTGTTAATTTCAAAAGCTCTCTTATTACGGAACCTTTGGTTCTTCTTGAAACAACAGCTAAATTTTTACCTAAATCTATCATAAAATTCTCCTGTACTATAAATTTATTAATAGTTTATACACTACTATTATAGTTTACTCAAATACGAGCCCTAAAAACAATACGACAATATTTTATTTTAAATTTATAAAGAAATCTATATTCTCTTTATACTGCTTCACATTTCCGGTATATTTTTCTTCCTCTAATTTTCCCAAATAATATTTAATAGCTTTTTTATAAGTTTTTTCCCGAAGCTTTTTAAGCTTCTTTGGAAAAGGGCGATGAGTTTTTTGACAAGCCTCATCCAAAGCCTTAATATGCCCGCTTAAAATTTCAATACCCATAGCCTCGTTATTATCCAGTATAAATCCTGTTGCTTCAAGTATGGCCACAGCGCCTTTCGTTTTAAGTTTTTGAAAATCTTCTTTTGAAACTTTATTTTCTTTGCAAGTTTTTTCATTGGTGGCAAGACAGTTAAGAGCAAGCGGATAATTTTTAACTTCCAAAGCCACTTCCCCAATATACATCAAAGCCTCAAAACTAAACACAGGCCAATACTCGCCATAAAATTTGTCTATAAACATCTTATATGCTGTTTTCTGCAGCCGAATAAGAGCAAGCCCCGTTGTTTTTCTGATATATGGCGAAACATTTCCCGAAGCATAAGCAATAATTTTACTGTCCTCAAGTTTACTTTTCTGTATTTCTTCAGCTTCACCCATGCTTAAATAATCACCCTTTCCACTTTTATACATCTCCTTTATATTCTCCCTATACTTATCAATATCCAAGGAAAGATTTAGATAACTGCTCATATCATGAGAAAGGTAGGGATCATTATAATCAAGATTCAAAAAATCTTTCATAAGTTTCCGATTATTTTTCATTTTTTCATGAAAATACATATCCTCAGTAAAAAAAGCTTCATATTCAAACTCAATCATATTTCCCTGAGGAATATCTCTTCTGTAATTGGGATAAAGCTTTGTTTGCAGGGCATGAACAAGTTCATGAAGATAAAGAGCATCCGCGAATTTAACAAATTCTTTTCTTGCGTCTTTTCGCTTATAAAGGATTTCAATTATTTTTGGGTCTCCTTGTTCTTCAGCGGTAAAAAACTCGGTAATATACGAAGAATTGAAATATATTTTATTTTCTTCCATAACATAATAGCCAAGCCTTAACGGCTCATCTTTTCTTATTAGAATTTCAGGAAATTCAGCTCCTATTTTTTGAAATCTTTCATAAAATTGTTTGCCTGTTCCGGTTTTTTGAATAATAACTGAAAACTCATCTTTTAATTTTTTGGAAAGAGGTTTATCATAACGATATGCCGATGAATTTAAGGAAAATATAATCAATATAAGAAATGAACAAATTAACCGCATGCACATAGTGTACTATCTATATAAGGTTATTGACAATATCCTTAGAATGTATCAAAATAGGACTGGTAGTGTTAATCAATTTTAGGAGGATATTATGTCAAACAATAATGGCGGAGATGTTTTCAGCTCATTCTTGCTCGGTGGAATTATCGGAGCGGCGATTGGAATTTTATTCGCGCCAGCGACAGGTAAAAAAACAAGAAGACAGGTTAATGAGTGGATAGAAGATACCACAGAAACAACCATTGATAAAATGGACGATGTCGAGAAAGTGATAAAAAAAGGAAAAGAACAAATCCTTAAACACATCAACTGATAGAGAGCAGAAATCAGAAAGCAGTGAGCAGCAAAGAAATTTAAAAGCCCCGCAATTTTTTAATTACGGGGCTTTTTTAATGAAAGAATATTATTATGAGTATTAGAATCCTCTAAGTCTGCAGATTCACTCATGCAGAGGTTTTGTCAGGTATTGGCAAAATTTCACGCGCACTTACTAGTGTTACGACAAAGTAGTTTAGCAACATACAAGGCAAGATAAGAAATGTAGCGGGCGATTTGCCAATCGCCTAACAAAAGCAAGAAAAAAAACATGAATGTAGCCACAGAGCTTGCTCTGCTCAACGCAGTGGTTGCATAATTAATTTGTCACTACTCTAGCCGCATAACTTGTAAATCTTTACCACCACCCATACCTCTACACTTTTGACTTTTTTCGATACAACACTAAAAAAGTCTTGACTTTTTCCGACTTTTAGTGAATAATATAAATATGATTAAACGAAATATCGGCAAGAATATTGAAGGCATTCTTAAAGAACATAAAAAAATGATTTTTTTAAGCGGACCGAGGCAAGCGGGAAAAACCACCTTGGCTAAAACCCTGCTAAAAAATTTCGGGCAAGGACTTTATTTTAACTGGGATATAATAAAAGACCAAAAAAAGCTTATCAAAGATCCTTATTTCTTTGAAAAGTCGAACAGAATTCCCTCAAAAAAATCCCTGATTGTTTTTGATGAAATACATAAATACACGGAGTGGAAAAATTATCTTAAAGGAGTTTATGACGGCTATGGTGATGAATTTTCATTTATCGCCACAGGCAGCGGACGATTAAATTTATTCAAAAAAGGCGGTGACAGCCTTCTTGGAAGATATTTTTCAATGCAATTATTCCCTCTCTCTCTAGGGGAAATTATCGGAACCACTCCAAACTGGAATACCTTTAAAAAAAAATTAGCCGCCCCTTTTAAAAATAGCACTTCAAGAAAAGTTTATGAACAACTTTTGAAATACTCGGGATTCCCTGAGCCGTTCACCAAACATAATGATGAGTTTTACAATATGTGGTTTCAAGAAAGAAAAACACTTTTGATTCGCGAAGATATCAGGAACGCTTACGCAATTAGGGAAATTTCAAATATTGAAGTCCTATCAAATATTTTACCGGAAAAGATAGGAGCTCCTTTATCCATAAACTCTTTACGAGAAGATATAAAAGCTTCATTTGATTCCATTAAATCATGGCTTCTAATCCTTGAACAGTTTTATTATCTCTTCAAAATACAACCATTTTCAAAATCAATAGCGAGAGCCTTAAAAAAAGAACCAAAAATTTATTTATATGACTGGGTGGAAATCAATAATGAGGCTACTCGTTTTGAAAACATGGTCGCTTTTCATCTTTATAAAGCGGTTAACCTATGGCGTTCATTGGGACAAGCGGATACCAATTTGTCATACATACGCGATAAAGAAAAACGTGAAGTGGATTTTCTTATAACCGAAAAAGGCAGGCCCTTTTTACTCATTGAATGCAAATTAAACGATGAAACACTATCCGCAAATTTAGCGTCCTTTCAGAATAAATTAAAAATCCCTATCGCAATTCAGATTATAAATAAAAAGAATATTTGCAAAAAACTCAAACAAAACGGCCTTACCCAATGGATACTTTCCGCTGATAAATTTTTGGAAATCCTGCCATAACTTACTGTTTTTCCACCTTACCTTGATTAAAACTATTTGAAAGTCATAGTTTCAAAAAGCATGTAAAATTGAAAGTAATGCCTGCAACTATTTCAAAAGGTGCCAGGCACCTTTTGGACACATGGCTCTTTTTTATTTGCCGAAATTTCTCTTTTGACGGAAGAGTTAACAAAAAGTACATATTTAATACATTGACATTAAAGAAACCTGTAGCTATAATTTAAATACACTTTATTAGTGGGGTAGCCATGTTTGCGCCTTATACTCTGAAATTCAAAATTCCGAATGTTTGTGAGGAACAAAAATGAGAAAAAGAATAATAACTTGTTTTATCATATTGGCATATGCGTTAAATATTCCAAGTTTATGGGCATACAATGAATCCTCTCCTTTTTTCCTTGAACTTGAATATTTCGCGCCTGCAGATATCGCGGATGGTGAAATATTATCTTTGGAAACTGCCGGTATTTCTGGAGAAATATTAACTTCTGGCGCTTCCGGTCTTAAATTGGGCTATCTATATCAGACAAAAAACAATTTAAATATCGGAATAAGCGGAGGTTATATTTTGGGGCCAAATTCGGAAGTAAGCTGCCCGACTTTTAGTTATGATAGAAAAGTAAGTTTTGGCAGGATTTTGGGAGAATTGAGAACAGAAATACCGATGGGAGAATATTGGAAATTTAAGCCCGGAATTTCGGCCGGTATGGCCTTCGGTAAAGTAGAATATACCTCGGTGTTCGCGATATTTCCTTCAGGAACATCAAGTGAGGAAACTTGGAGTGGATTTGCATGGGAAATATCAGCACCCTTAATTTACAAGGATTATATTTTTGCTCTTAAATACGCAGGCTTTCCAACAGTTGAAGAAACTGATAATACCAAAAAATAGAATGGAACACATTTGGTTTTTCAGTTGGTTGGCAATTTGGCAAAACAGAAGATACATCTTCATCAAGAAAAAGTTATGGTTCAAGAGATAATTATAATGAATCTTCGCAAGCACAAAAAAACTTTGAACAAATTCCCTCCGAAAATCAATATTTATCAAATAATATTGAAGATGAAGAAACATATATACCTGATAATAGTTATGAGGCTTATGTAAAACAAGCAAATGATTATTTATCCCAACAATATTATATGGAAGCGGCGGAAAAATATAATAATGCTCTGATACTTTTGCAAAATGATGATGAACGCCTAATATATATTTTTGAACGGCAGGGAACCGTACTTGGAAAACAAGAAAAATTCCAACAAGCCATTAAATTTTATATGACAGCCATTAAAACCGGCAAAAGACTTAATATTATAGATAACAATGTAGTGAACGCTTATCTCGGTCTTTCTTATTGCCAAACAAAAATCGGCAATATCCCGTGGGCTATTATAAATTATAAATCGGCATGGAAATTAACAAAAAGCGAGAGCATAAAACGCAAAATTGAAAAAGTTTTAGAACGATTAAAAACCGAATAAAATGGTTTAAAACAGGAAAAATCAAAAAATATGGAAATAAAATTGTTATTAAAAGGATTGTGGATTGTTTCACAATATTTACTTTGGGGAATCGGTATTTATCAAGTTATTAAATGGTTGTTACTCTTAACCCCTTGGGGCAAAAAAATAAAATTTCGTTATGAAATTTATACACTTGCTCATGATGCTCAAAATTTATTTTTCAGACAAAACAACTATTCTATACCTGCGTATTTATCTCTATGTAACGCAAACAATGAGGGAATAATTATTTCTGATTGGTGGTATCACACCTATTATAAATCCCCATCCAAATTAAGAGCTTGGTTTTCTAATCCTGAAGAAATACTTGGCATTATGAATCGTTCTAGAGATATTATTAAGGAGACAAAAAATAAATCAAAAACTCCACAACACAAAGAAATTTACCCTAAAATGGCGACCCAGTTTAATTTACTTTCTGAAGAATTAGAAAAAATTATTAGAAAATTTCCAGATTTTAGCGAGAAATTATTCAACACTAAAAGAATAAATATTGAAAGATTATGAAAAAATATTTTTACATTTTATTGACAGGGATTTTTTTGTTTATGGGGATGGCTATTACCCCATTTGCAATTAATGCTCAGACATTTAAAAATCTTTCAGTCAAACAAAAAGGAAGATTGGACCCTTCTTTGCGGTTTATAGTAAACAAAGATAAAACCGGCTTAAAAAAAGTGATGGGAATTATGTCGGTTAATGTTCAAGCGCCAGAACCCACCGTGGACATACTGATTAGAGCCAAAGCAGGGATTACAAGATCGGACCTAAAACAAATAAGCAGTTCCCTTAAATTGCGAACACAAGCCGGAGACATATTTACAGCATCCATACCGATAAATTTACTTCCGGTTTTAGCCTTAAGCGATAAAATTATTTTTGTATCCGCCACCCACAAAATGCAATTAGAAAATGATATCGCAAAATCCTCAGATACGAACGATGGTAAGTATCTGGGCATCGCGGCCCCGCAAGGACTAAGCGGATATGCGGGAGTTGAAGGTCAAGATGTTATTGTTGGTATTGTGGACAGTGGGATTGATTTCCGCCACCCAGATTTTTTAACAGCTGATAATAAATCTAGAATTTTATATTTATGGGATCAGACTGTTGAAGACAATAATCCCAGTAACTTTGATTATGGCACAGAATGGACAAAAGAAAACATTGACACAGATTTATCCAATGAATCATGTCTCTTGGATATCGAGGAATGTACTATTACTGAACGGGATGATGAGAATCCTGGACATGGCACACATGTGACAGGTTCTGCTACGGGAGATCATCCGATTTATACAGGTATAGCGCCTAAGGCGGACATAATATTTGTCAAAACAGATTATTCTAATTATATTGATGGAGTAAATTATATATTCCAAAAAGCTGATGAGGAGGAAAAGCCTGCCGTGATTAATTTAAGTCTCGGGAATTCCTACGGCCCTCATGATGGGACCAGTAATGATGAGCTTGCAATTGATAACTTAGTTGGACCGGGCAAAATTGTTGTAAAATCCGCAGGTAATTCACGCGGAGCTAACATACACAGTTCTGCCACTATTACAGAAACACATGTTTTCAATCTGACTGTTCAAGACGATATAACTTCTGCGTGGATAGATTTATGGCATGATGGGTTAGACCAATATGATGTATCTGTAAAAGTTAATAATGGCGACATAGTAACAGCCTCTCATGGCGTATACATTTCCAGTGATTCTTCAGGAATAACTGTTGATATTGACAATGTTTCCGGTGGCCCCAATCCTAATAATAATGACAATGAGGTGGGAATATATTTTACAGGGAATCTTTCCGAAAGCGGAACGATAACAGTTACTTATACTTTCACAGGCGGTTCGGGAGACAAAAGGGTAGATGGCTGGTGTGATAGTGACCTAAAATTTGACTCACCCGATAATAGCATGTTAGTTACTATCCCGGGAACATCCACAGAAATAATAACAGTTGGAGCATATGTTTCTCGTGTAAATTGGACTTCCACTGAACCAAATACATACTACTACCCAAGTGACTCAACAGCGGGTCTTATTGCTTCTTTTTCAAGTCCAGGCCCTACACGAGATGGCCGTATAAAACCCGATATTACAGCTCCGGGAACCGTAATAATTTCCAGCTTATCGCAAAGTATCACTCCTGACGCATCTGATGTGGTTCATAATGAAGAACATCAAATCATGCAAGGAACCAGTATGGCTGCTCCGCTTGTTACCGGAATTATAGCTTTGCATCTTCAACAAAATCCTAATTTAACACCGGACCAAATGAAAACCATACTTGCCAATCATGCCCGCACCGATAGTGAAACAGGAGCGCTCTTAACCCCTGATAATGATTGGGGTTATGGTAAAGTTTTGGGCACTCCCCCCGCTTGGCCGAAACCGACAACTCTCAGCTGTACAGCTTTATCAACTGTGGCTACTGACTGGGAATATACAAATACGGCGCAAAATCATTTGGGATTTAGAGTTCAAGACGCAATAAGTAAGGATATTTATGACGATTTGCCTTCGGATTGGTTGGGGTTTCAATTTACAGAACTTTCAACCAATACATATTATTCACTTCAAGTGTCCGCCTTTAATGACGCGGGGGCTTCCACATCCACTCCAGCCGGCTGTTATACTTTAGCGGCTGAGCCGACAAGTTTTAATTTGTCATCCGTGCAATTAACCTCCGCGACAGTTCAATGGAACGATAATGAAAATCCGGCGGGAACCTATTATCAAGTGGATTATTGGACTTTGGGCGGTTCCACTACAAGTGTTCAAACTCAAAATACAAATACCCCTATAAATGGATTAACCGCTTTTACTACATATTATTTAAGGGTGAGCGCAAAAAACGGCAATGATATTTTTACAAATCCAAGTTCAGTTATTACCGCTCTTACTTTACCGACTCCTCCTGAAAATCTATCCGCTACCGCTCAAGGAGTATCCTCTATTACATGGACTTGGGATAGTGTTGCCGATGCCACGCAATATAATTTTTATCCGTCAACCGGAGGCTCAGCCATTGCTTTGACAAATCCTTCTTTGACCCAAATAAATATTTCAACCAATACCGCATATAGCGGGCGTGTTTCTGTTTTAAATGCCAGTGGTGAAAGCGATTTAAGCTATAGCGCAACAACTTATACTTTGGCCGCTAAACCGATAAATTTTAATTTATCTTCCGTGCAACTTACATCCGCCACGGTTCAATGGGACGAGAATGAAAATCCGGCGGGAACCTATTATCAAGTGGATTATTGGACTTTGGGCGGTTCCACTACAAGTGTTCAAACTCAAAATACAAATACCCCTATAAATGGATTAACCGCTTTTACTACATATTATTTAAGGGTGAGCGCAAAAAACGGCAATGATATTTTTACAAATCCAAGTTCAGTTATTACCGCTCTTACTTTACCGACTCCTCCTGAAAATCTATCCGCTACCGCTCAAGGAGTATCCTCTATTACATGGACTTGGGATAGTGTTGCCGATGCCACGCAATATAATTTTTATCCGTCAACCGGAGGCTCAGCCATTGCTTTGACAAATCCTTCTTTGACCCAAATAAATATTTCAACCAATACCGCATATAGCGGGCGTGTTTCTGTTTTAAATGCCAGTGGTGAAAGCGCATTAAGCGATAGCGCAACAACTTATACTTTAGCGGCTTCGCCAATTTCTCAGGCAATTGCTTCAGTTAATATTAGTTCAATTGCAATAAACTGGAATATAAATCAAAATCCGTCCAGCACAATTTTCACATTGGAACTTTCTTTAAATAATTTTTCTTCTATCGCCGCTTCAAGCCACACAATACTAAACACTGCCGCTTTTTCTTCTTTAACTCCAAACACAAATTATTTTTTCAGAACTAAAGCGACGAATGAAAATAATATTGTCACTGCCTATACTTCAACACTTTCAATAGTTACATTAGCGAATATCCCCAGTAACTTAAGTCTTACCAAAATTTCAAGCGCAAGTTTAATTGCCGCATGGGAAAGGAATTCAAATCCAAATGATACTCAGTTTGAATTAAAATTATCTACCGATGATTTCTCGGCTAATATTTCCACCCCGCTTCCTTTTTCCGGAAGCTCCAATGTAATTGAATTTAATTTAACAGGCCTTGAGCAAGAAACCACTTATTACGCGAGAATTTATGCCCGTAATAGCGCGGGACAAGTAACAGATTTTATTAACGCTAAATATTTTATCCACACTAATTCAATTCAAACGGTCTCCCCCTCCGAGCAAGTAAATTTAATATTTGATAATGCCGATTTGACTATAACTCCCAACTCTTTTCCTGAAACTATTACCGTCACGATGGAAGCTCCCACATCTTTTCCGGCAAATGCAAGTTTTACCGCTTCACTCTTGGGTATTAATTCCGGCATAGATATTACGCTGGATAAAGATTTATCGCCGCTAAACAATTTAAAACTCACTCTGACTTATAGCATGGCTCAAGCAACCGGTTTTAATGAATCTGAATTATTGATTGCCCGTTATGAACCAAATCGCGCGGTTTGGATTCCTTACCCTTCGTCTCCAAATCCTATGGCCAATCAAGTTACGGCATTTATAGATCATTTATCTTTGTTTCAAATTATGCAAGCCGCGCCCGCAGGTTCATCAGTTTTATCTTCTCTGAAAGTTTTTCCAAATCCTGTGTATCTTTCACGCGGACAAACTATGAAGTTCTCAAATTTACCGGTAAGCGCCACAATAAAGATATACACATTTAAAGGAGAACTGATACGCGATTTAACCGCGAATGCGAGCGGTATTGCCGAATGGAATGGGCGAAATTCATCCGGCCAAATGGTTGCTAGCGAAGTATATTTAACGCTTATTAAATCAGGTGGTAAAACCAAAGTTGTAAAAGTAATGGTGGAACGATAATATGAGTATACTCCGAAATAAAAAGGTTGAATTATTGGCATGCTCAATGCTTGGCATTTTTATGAGCATGACAAGTGTTTTTGCCGGGGATTATTCCAGTTCAGCTATTGGAACAAGCTCAGGTAAATTTTTATCTTTTGGAACCAGCGCTCGCGCCGCCGCAATGGGAGAAGCATATTCCGCTACAACGAAAGAGGCGGATGCCGTTCGTTATAATCCGGCCGCCTTAGTTAGAGTTGAAAGCAATTCAGTGGAAATAATGCACGCGGATTATTTAGCGGATACTTTTTTTGATCAAGTGGCTTTTGCCCGGCGCATAAATTCCAATCAAGCCATTGGTTTCTCTATACTTCAAATGAGCTATGGAGATATTGATAAAACAGATATAGCGGGAGCTCCCATAGGTGCGGCTCATCCATCAAACTTAGCTCTAACCGGAGCATATGCTTATAAACTTGATAATTTATCCGACTTTTTAAATGAGAGTTCTTTAGGTCTTTCCGTGAGTTATATTCAATCCACAATTGTTTCTTCGGCTAAAACTTTTACCGCTTCACTGGGATTATTATCTCCCGCTTATGGACCTTATAAAATTCAAATCGCTATAGTGATGGATAATTTGTTTGGAAAATTAAAATTTGATCAAGAAGCCGATTCCTTGCCCCTGTCTTTTAAACTTGGAAGTATCGCTCATATTCAAGAAGACTGGATTTTAGCTTTAGATTGTATAAGTCCAAAAGATAATGCTCCCTATATGGCACTAGGAACAGAGATGTGGATTAAAAAGCGTGAGACTATGGGCGTGGCAATTCGCGCCGGATATAATATGCTGACATCACAGGATTTGGAAGGTTTAAGCGGATTTGCCACAGGTCTTGGAATTTCTCTTCACAACACTACAATAGATTATTCCTTTGCTCCTTTTGGAGATTTAGGCGCGGCGCACAGAATTACTCTTGCTTTAAAATTCGGCAAAGAAAGGCATACCGATTTTCAAAAAAAATACACTAAAGCCAAATTTGAAAAAGTGGAAAAAGAAGAACCTCTAAACCCTTCTGAACAATTAAATACGGAAAATACTGAAGAAGCAAGTTATGACGGTTATATCGAAAATGCCGAAAATTATTTAATGCAAAAGGATTATGAAAATGCCTTTATTGAATACGGAAATGCCTCAGAAACCTTGGACAAAGAAGATAAACGGCAAATAGATATTTTGGAAAGAATGGGCTTAATATTACTAAAACAAAAAAATTATTTAAGATCTGAAAAATTTTATTATGCCTCAATTAAAACGGCAAAAACCTTAGATATTACCGACGAAATCGTAGTAAGCGCCTATCTCGGCTTGGCTTACTGCCAAAAGAAACGAGGTAAAACGGACTGGGCCATAATCAATTATAAAACCGCATTAAAATTAACAAAAAACCCTAATACAAAACTTAGAATAGAAAAAACTTTAAACAACTTAAACAATTCCCACTAAAAAGATATACTTTGTGAAGATGCAGCTTTTCTAAAATTATAAATAACACCTTACAGTATCAACCAAACCTTAAAAAAGAAGGTATGAAAAAAATAGTTTGGGAAGGGGAACTGCGCAAAGAATTTTCATCGAAATTAAGGTATAGGTAAAATTAGAAAGATGATGAGATTATGAAAAAATATTTTTTTAACAATATATACAAACTGATTCTAACGTTATTGATTAGTTGTTCCTATACTTCAATTGGCAATACAAAACCCGTTTCCATAGATAATGTTCAGAAAGTGGGTCAAACAAAAGTTAAGTATGAAGAAACAAAGTCCGGCAAACAAAGCTCTTCGTGGACAAAATCCAATGCCATATATACTGAACGCTCTATAAAAGAAGTTAGAGAAATAATTGATAAAACTTCAAAAAAGGTTTTGGCTTATGTATTAGATTTAGAACCTAAAGGTTATGTGGTAATTTCCCCCGATACCGATATTACTCCCGTTATCGCTCATTCACTTAAGAGTAATTTTATAATGGAAGATTCCCCTAACAATATTTTGTTGCATATGGTTACATGGGATATGCAAAACCGCCTTAAGGTTATTCCTCTTATTTCCACAAATATTAAAGATAAAAACAATATCTTATGGGATAAATATTTAGACGGAAAAGATTTTATGCCAACCGGAACAGGCGTACTTACAATTTATTGGCCATTAATATCTACTCACTGGGACCAAGGTACTCCCTATAACGATTATTGTCCAATGGATCCATTGGCCCCATCTGAAAACTGTCTTGTCGGATGTGTTGCAACTTCTATGGCTCAAATAGTGAATTATTTTCAATATCCAGGCGCCGTTACATTTACAGCTGATGATAATTATACTTCTCAAATAGACCCTTGTTATCCTGAAAGCACTTGTGAAAGAATTATTCCCATTACCGCCACAACAGCAAATTTTTCAAATATGACTTACCCTGTTACCACAAATACCGGCAAAGCGAAATTATCTTATGCCTGCGGAGTTGCAAGTAAAGTAAATTATAGTAGTACTAGCTCTGGAACATCACAGTTTTATGCCGCGGAAGCATTTAAAAAATTTGGCTATTATTCAGCAGATTTAAAAGAATCAAGTAGTCCTGATTTTTATTTAACACTACAAACAAATATAAAAAACGGACAGCCCGCTCAACTCGGGATTATAGGTACTGGCGGACATTTTATAGTGTGCGATGGCTATGATTCAGTTGTAGGAGACTATCATTTAAATTTTGGTTGGGGTAATGGTAGCAATGAAGATACTTGGTATATGCTTCCAGATGATTTACCTAATGTTGGCTATAATGTTGTATCTCTTGCCGTTCTTAATATTAAGCCTCACGGAGATGGAGGCACAAAATTAACCGGACTTAAAGCATATCCAAATCCTGTGTATTTTAACTCTTCTTCTTTTATCACAATTGCAGGAATTCCTACTGATGCTATAGAACCAAAAATTTACATCTACAATGTCGCGGGTGAGTTAATTAGGATATTGAAAAAATCTCCTAAAATTCGACCAGACATTCTTGATGGCAATACTGCTTACTGGGACGGAAAAAATGAAAGTGGAGAAAAGGTGGCAAGCGGGCTTTATATTTATTTAGTCAAAACCGGAAATTACGGTAAAGGCACAGGAAAGTTTTATATTTTTTGGTAATTTTATGATTGAAAATATAAACAAAAAACAAAATTCTTATCCCAAAAATCTAACCTCCGAGGTTAGATTAATATGGTTTTCGAAAAAACCTCGGAGGTGGAATAAATACGGAAGTAAAGTTGCTGTAATTCTTTCATTATTCTTAATAATTTTTTTATCCCCTCAAAGGCTTAAAGCCTCTGTAGGTACAGATTCTGCGGCTTTTTTGAAAATAAACGCCGGAGCCAGAGCCGCAGCTATGGGAGGAGCTTTTACAGCCATAAGCGACGACGCTTCTTCAATTTTTTATAATCCCGCAGGTCCAAATTTAATGGAAAGCGATGAATTGTTTTTTTCTCATAATCAATGGATAGAAGAATTAAATACCGAACATATATCCTATGTTTACCCCGCTTCAGAGAAGCTCACTTATTTCGCGGGTTTTTCAACCATGTTCAGTCCCGAAATGAATAGTTATGACACGGGCGGAAATAAAACGGGTACTTTCAACGCTGTGGACAGAATGATTGGAGTCGGCGTTTCCTTGATTGAAAAGGGCACAAAAATGGGTTGTTTTTTAAAAGTTATAACTCAGGAAGCTTATGATGAAAAAGGCATGGCCTATGCCGGAGACTTGGGAATTATAGAAACTTATAAAAATTTTAGATTTGGATTAGCGGCCCAAAATTTAGGCACAAAAATGAAAATTTATGAGGAAGAATTTGATTTGCCCGTTATATATCGTGGAGGCGCAGCATATCGATTTATGGATAGATATTGGTTTGCGGGAGATATTATAAAAATGGGTAAAGCGGATACTGCTTTTGCATTGGGTGCGGAAGGAGAATTTGATTTAAGCCAAGCGGGAAAAGCTTATCTTCGTTTAGGATATAATAGCGGGCGTTCTAAAAATACCGGCTCCGGCGTTTCAGCGGGTTTGGGATTTAGCGCGAGTAAATTTAATTTGGATTATGCCTTTGCTCCATTTGGAGATTTGGGCGCGGCGCATAGAATTACTCTCGCTCTAAAATTTGGCAAGGAAAGACATAGCGATTTTCAAAAGGAAACTTCTGAAAAATCTGTAAATGCGCTTAAACAATCCAGCGCCCCACAAGGAAGATACGAAGCTTATATGAAATATGCCGAAAACTATTTAACTAAAAAAAATTATAAAAATGCTTTTCTTCTATACGGCAATGCTTCAAAGACTTTATCTAAAGAAGATGAAAGACAAATATATATTTTAGAAAGAATGGGCTTAATATTAGTAAAACAAAAAAATTATTCAAGAGCTGAAAAATTTTATTTGACGGCCATCAAAACTGTGAAGAATTTATCTATTACAAATACAAATGCCGTAAACGCATATCTCGGCCTTGCCTATTGTCAAAAGAAGCGGGGCAAAACAAACTGGGCTATAATCAATTATAAAACCGCATTAAAATTAACAGAAAACCCCAATACAAAACTCAGAATAGAAAAAGCTTTAAACAAACTAAACAATCCTCAATAAAAACCATATTCCACCTACGAGTATAATTCAAATTCTATCAAGAGTTTCCTTTCGCCGTCCGATAGGCATAACCTTGTATCGGGTGGGTAATTCAAGTTATAGTTAGGGCGTGGACACCTCATACGAAAGTTTAATGACAAAGAATGGCAGGGATGTTCGGAACCCGACTTGGGCTTTTGGGAGGGTGAGAGACATAGAGGCGACCTCTAGGCACGGCTGCATGAGTTCTAAACGCTAGTGCAACAAAAAAGTTAAAAGTCTGTT
>CAZHQC010000009.1:0-35732 GCA_964534135.1 uncultured Elusimicrobiaceae bacterium
TTTACACCTTAAGTTAGCCTTAAAAGTGGTCTGAATTTCCTAATCCATTATACACTGTCTTCTTAAAAACATTGTGAAAGGGGATATAAATGCCATGGATAAAAGCGCAAGTCTAAGGAAGCGGCCTATTTGTAATGTTAAATTAAAATTTCTGATAAACCAGTTGGCTAAATATATATGAAGCAGTATATATGAAAATACTACACTCAAGAATATAAGTAACAAATGGAGTCTCATTGGAAGAAATTATAGCAAAAAGAGTAGAAGTCTCTTTTTTGTGTTCAGAAGGGTGGTTTGGAAAAGTATATAATAGTCTTATGTTGAATTTGCCTCCTTTGAGATCTCTTTGGCTTGCCGTAATGTTCTGCGCGTGCATTCCGATAATAGCTTTTTTTGCCGCAGGTGGAATCAGCGGAGCGCTTTTTGTTTTTTTTAGTTCAATTATCGGTTTTTCAGTTTTTATTCCTTGGATAAATAAAAATAATTTATGGCATAAATATTTTGACAGGAATTTGATATTTAAGCTTCTTGGCATAGGTTTTTTTGGCGGCGCCGTGCCTACCATCCTGCTTATAGGGGCTCTTAAATATACCACGCCCTCAAATGTAGCTATTTTAGGGCAAATAGAAGTGATTTATTCCATGGTTTTGGCAACAATTTTTCTAAAAGAAAAAATAAAATTTAAACAAATTATGGGAACGGTTTTGGTTTTAGCCGGCACATTGATAATACTCTCAAAGGAAAGATTTACTTTTCGTTGGACCGGTGATTTAATTGCTTTATCTATTCCTATTTTTTATCAGATAGCTCATCTGCTTAGTAAAAAATTGCCCAAAAACACATCTCATATTTTTGTAGCTTCAGCCAGGGCTCTTTTTTCAATTTTCGCTATAATACCGTTTTTTGCTTTGGGTTTTTTTATGCCTGTTTTTCATATAGAATGGACATTTAAAATTATAGTGGTTATTATTATATGGGGGCTTGCCATTACGGCATTTACCAATATTCTTTGGTATAAAGCCATATTTAATATGGATTTATCAAAGGCTACGGGAATAGTTTTGGCTTATCCGGTTTTCACAAGTCTTTTTTCTTCAGTGCTCGGTATAGAGAGCCTTTATGCTTATCAAATAGTGGGGCTTATTTTGGCAATTAGTGGAGCTTATTGGATAACTCTTATTGTCAAAAAAGAAAAAAGTCTTGATGCTATAAAAAAATCGGAGAGTCTTGACGTGCAAGGCTCTCCGATTGTATGAATTTTTTGATGTCAGCTAATTATCAGAATCTATATTCCGACGTATAAGTTACGGTTTTTTTCCCGCCAGCCGGAATTTTTACATAAAACTCAAGTGTAGTTGAATCCACTTTTGTATATTTTCGGTTGGTTTTAATAATGCGCCAATCTCCCCATTGCTTTTCAATAACCTTTACCATAACCGCGGTTTTTTTGTGATTTCTAAGTTCTACTTTATAGGTATCCTGGTATATTTTCGACGTTATTTTGGTGTGGTTCATTATTTTTCTTTCACCGACTATATCAAAAGCATTGCCAAGATATAAGTCCAAGGTTTCATCTTCGGGAGTATGGTCAATAGCATCTTCTCCTATGAACTGCATGCTTTTGTCACTGTCTTCTTTATAAACTCTGACTTTTCCTTTTGGCAAAGGTATTCCAAGACCATTTTCTTTTGAGTTTTTAAATTCCAAGTTTACATTTATTTTTTTATTGCATTTTTGATTTGTCCAATTATTGTAATAATAATAGCCATAATTGGCGCCTTTATAGGTATAAACTTTTTTAGCCATTACTTCGGGCGCAGAGAATAATTCTATTTGTTTTGTCTGATTGTTTTTAAGGGTGCTTTTTCTTTGCATGGTATACATATGATATTCAAAAAAACTTTTTTCTTTAAATTGTGGAGTGCTGCTCAGAGTTTTCATGGAACTGGCGCCAAAGCTTTTCTCCCTATTCATTGTTGGCCGGATTTTGTTGATATCTCCGGCAATAAGTTTTATATTCGCATTTTCATAAATAGTGCCGGAATTATTCTTGATTGTAACCCAACCGTTTAAAGAAATTTTTCCATTATTCTCAGATATATTGGCTACATAGTCTGAGTGCCAGTTCATATTGTCTGTTAGATAATTAAGTTCAATTTCATGTGAGCCGGATTTTTGATTTGATAATAGCCAGACAAGGGTGGGTTTTGTTATCAGGCCTTGAGGCAGTTCGGGAAATTCTATATTTCTTATGTTTTCTCTATTAATCATAAAGACAGCGCCTTTGTTTTTTACCAAAACCAGTTGATTCCTGTCATAGCTTGATAAAGTTCCTTCATAAAGATGGTCATCTTTGGTGATTACTTTGATTGTGCTGTCGATATATCTAAAAAGAAGTTTATCCGAATTTACAAGATCATATTCATAATTTTGCTCAAGAATACTTAATTTTGAAGGAGCTGTCAGCGATTTAAAAGAAACGCTTGTGGGATTTATGGAAGCGGCTACATCCGTGAATTTAAGGGTATTTAAACCGTTTTTAAGTTTTATTTCGCGGACATCTCTCACCAGAGCTATGTTTTGATTATATATGGTAAGGCTCAGGTCTTTTTTTTGTATTGCGCTAGCCATGGCAAAGGTATTGCCCAGAGCTAGTATTAGAAAAGATATTAATGTTTTTTTCATTTTATTTCTCCTTAGAACTTTTTTTGTTTCTTGTTATTTACTGTCATACTGATTTGTTTATGCTAATGCTAATTTATAGAGCATTTCGAGTGTGGGCATTATATTCTCTTGTTTTAATTCATCTTCAAGATTATTATAGGGTTTTATGATTTCAATATAACCTTTTTTAATTTTAAAGCTTCTAAAAAAGTTCTCTTCAAAAAGGTCATGGATAAGTTTCCTTTTTTCGCTTGAAGAAAGAAATGAGACAATTCTCATATCGGAAGAAGCCGATATTCGAAATGTTTCATCAAATTGGATGTCACCGGTTTTAATGCTTTTACGCATAATTCTTAACTTTTCAAGCAGCGAAAAAATAAAGGAATGTTTGTATATTTCTACGGAGAGTGGCCTGAGTGTGCGCATTTTTAGTTTTATTTTCGGTGGTGTATTTTTTCCACCGGGTATTTGCTTGATTTCAAATAAGGAACCCTTATAATCTCCGACAAATTTTATGCTGAAAAAATTAGCTACAATTCGTCCATTTAAAAAGTTTTTTAAAGTTTCAAATTCTTTTTTTGTTTTTTTCGAGAAGAATATGACAATCACAATGATAGCTGCCACAATGAATACAAGGATGGATAATTTTGAAGGGTCGGTAAATAAATTCATAGATTTTTGTTGTCAATTTTTTTTTATGTTGATCCCAGTTTATAAAGCATTTCTAGTATATGCATTATTTTATCTTGACTTAGTTCATTTTTAAGGTTTATGTAGCTTTTACTTAACTCAATATGACCTTCGGATATCGAGAGATATTGTATATATTCCGCGTTGAAATAAGTCTTAACTTCCAGTTTGAAAATATCCTGTATAAGTTGCCGATTTTCTGAGGAATAGAGAAAAGAAGTGGACCTCGTGTCAGCAGAGCGCACATGAAATGATTTATCAAATTCAGCATCGCCGGTCTTAGAGTCTTCGTTCAAAAGACCAAGTTTCTCACCCACAGAATCTAAGTAATAACTTGATTTGATTGTCAGATTTATAGGGCTGTTTGTCTGTAGGTCTATCCAAATTAGTCTCGGGCAATTTTTTCCTCCGCAGATTTGATTGATTGTAAGTGGCACTCCTTTGAAATCACTTATAAATTTATAAACAGTAGAATCATATTCAAAGTGGCCGTTAAGAAAATTTTTAAGAACGCCAAAATCCTTCTTTCTTTTTCTTGAAAGGAATATAAACAATATAATAGCGAAAATTATTCCAAGGACAAAGATAATTATGAACATATTCATTTCTTCCATAGTTTGCATAGTTTAAAAGTTCCTTAACAAGTTTTAAAAAAATCATTGCCTTTATCGTCAACAAGAATAAAAGCGGGGAAGTTTTCAACTTCAATAAGCCATACAGCTTCCATTCCCAATTCTTTATAGTCTAAGACTTCCACTTTTTTTATATTTTTTTCAGCTAAAAGAGCTGCGGGTCCTCCGGGTGAACCCAGATAAAAGCCTTTATATTTTTTACAGGCATCCGTCACCATTTGGCTTCTATTTCCTTTAGCTATCATTATCATTGAAGCCTTTTTGTTTTGAAGCAAGCCTGTATAAGGGTCCATTCTTCCTGCTGTTGTAGGTCCAAATGAGCCTGAAGGCTTATCGGCCGGTTTTTTTGCGGGTCCCGCATAATAAACAGGGTGAGTTTTTAAATATTCAGGTAATTCTTTTTTATTGTCCAGCAATTCTTTGAATTTTGCATGAGCCATATCTCTAGCTACAACTATTTTGCCGGTAAGTGAAAGCATGGTACCTATGCGATATTTTGAAAGTTCTTTTAGAATTTCCTTCATTGGTTTATTTAAGTCTATTTTTACCGCTTTGCTTTTCTTTTTTTTCTTATAGGTTGAAGGAATCAATTTACTGGGCTTTGTTTCAAGTTTTTCAAGCCATATACCGTTTTTATTTATTTTGCCTAAAATATTTCTATCAGCTGAGCAGGATACTCCCATGCCTACCGGGCAAGAAGCGCCGTGTCTGGGAAGTCTGATAACTTTTACATCATGGGCAAAATATTTTCCGCCAAATTGCGCGCCATAGCCAAGTTTATAAGAAGCGTTTAAAAGTTCTTTTTCAAGCTCTTTATCTCTAAAGGCTCTCCCTCCGTCATTGCCGGTTGTTGGCATATTGTCAAAATATCCGGCGCTTAAAAGTTTTACTGTTTTAAGGCAACTTTCAGCGGAAGTGCCTCCGATAACAAAGGCGATGTGATATGGCGGGCAGGCTGCCGTGCCAAGAGATTTCATTTTTTCGATTAGAAATTTTTTAAGTTTGTCGGGATTTAAAAGGGCTTTGGTTTCTTGATAAAGCATGGTTTTATTTGCCGAACCGCCACCTTTGGTTATAAACAAAAATTCATATTCCATGCCTTGCGCTGAATAAATATCAATTTGCGCCGGCATATTATTTCCTGAATTTTTTTCTTTATACATTGTAAGGGGGACAACTTGAGAATATCGAAGATTTTCTTTTTGATAGGTTTCCCATATGCCTTTTGAAATATGTTTTGCGTCTGTCACATTTGTCCAGACTTGTTCGCCTTTTTTTGCCATCACAATGGCGGTGCCTGTGTCTTGGCAAAAGGGGAGAACAAATTGTGAGGATATTTCCGCGTTTTGCAGCATGCTTAAGGCCACAAATTTATCATTGGTGGAAGCTTTTGGATCTTTTAGTATTTTCGCCACTTGTTTTTGATGGGCGCCTCTTAAAAGAAAGGAAATGTCTTTGATTGCTTGGGAAGATAAAAGTTCAAGTCCCGCAGAATCGATTTTTAAAATTTTCTTGCCGCCGGCATTGATAACTTTTACATGTTTTTTTGAAAGCAGTCTGTATTTGGTTTTATCTTTTCCTTTTTCAAAAGGATTCTGATATTTAAAAGTAGATTTTTTAGAAGCGGACATGGTAAAACCCCCGTAATATTAGAAATCAGAGATTAGATAGCAGAAAGCAGATGTAAGGAGTGTTTGTATATATCTTGTTATATTACTTTTGAAGATAAATTAATCCTTTGCAATCAATGGTATTTTTTTCTGCTCGCGGATTTCTGATTACTGCTCTCTATTTATATTTTTATTTATTCGATAAAAAATTAGCGATTAAAAATTCTCTATTCATTCTGGCTATATTGGAGACTTTAACATCTTTTGGGCATACAGCCTCGCATTCATATTCATTTGTGCAATTGCCAAAACCCGCTTTATCCATAGCTTCCACCATATTTATGGCTCTTTCTTTTCTTTCAGGATGACCTTGTGGCAGGAGGGCTAATTGTGATATTTTTGCGGCTGTAAAAAGCATTGCCGCGCCATTGGGACATGCGGCAACACATGCTCCGCAACCTATACATGCGGCAGCGTCCATGGATTCTTCGGCATCAGCTCTGTTTACGGGTATGGCATTGGCATCGGGAGCGGCTCCGGTGGTTACGCTTATATAGCCGCCTGCCTGCATTATTTTATCCATAGGTGAACGGTCTACGGCTAAATCTTTAATAATGGGAAATGATTTTACACGCCATGGTTCAACTGTGATTATATCACCATCTTTAAATCTGCGCATATGCAATTGGCAGACAGTTGAATTTTTGTCCGGTCCATGAGTATTGCCATCTATTACTAAGCCGCAACATCCGCAGATGCCTTCTCTGCAATCACTTTCAACGACAATGGGAATGTCGCCTTTTTTTATAAGGTTTTCGTTTAAGACATCGAGCATTTCCAGAAAACTCATTGCCGGAGATACATCGTCTACTTTATAGGCAAGCATTTGTCCTTTATCATTAGGACCATTTTGTCTCCAAACTCTTACTGTTACGCTAAAATTTTTTTTAATTTCACTCATATTTATAATCTCCTTAAAAAAAGGTGTAAACACCTTTTAGTTCGTAAGCGCGAAAGTGGCAAAGTGTTTCCTAAGAGTAAAGGTCATTCACATAGTTTACGACATCTGATGAACCGAAAGGTTCGTGTTCCACAAGCTTTACTTTTACATTAAGACAGGCTAAGAGCCTGCAGCTACTATTTGTTGCCGTTACTTCCGCACTTTTCACTTCTGAGCTAATTACTATTTATAGCTTCTTTCGGCTATTTTCACATTTTCAAATGTTAATTCTTCTTTATTTAAAATAGGTTCTTTTCCTTCTCCGTCATATTGCCAGGCTCCCACATAGGAATAATCGGCATCGTTTCTTTTGGCTTCACCTTCAGCCGTGGCCGATTCCTCTCTAAAATGTCCGCCACTGGACTCTTTTCTTTCAATGGCGTCTTTAAGCATTAGCTCGGTAAATTCCAGATAATCCGCTACCCTTAAAGCTTTTTCCAAAGTCGGGTTCAATTCTCCGTCAGAAC
Source organism: uncultured Elusimicrobiaceae bacterium (assembly GCA_964534135.1). Taxonomy (GTDB): domain Bacteria; phylum Elusimicrobiota; class Elusimicrobia; order Elusimicrobiales; family UBA9959; genus JAKLQJ01. The sequence continues at coordinate 7,064 of CAZHQC010000009.1, forward strand.
CGGGAACCATAACATCTTTCCAGAATTCTTCTCTTATCTCAGGTATTTTTTTAAGAGCTTGTTTTAAATCCTGTTCATTTCTGCTCATGCCGCAGCCATTCCACATAACATTGCCCAACTGTCTGTGAAATTCCGTTGGAGTTTTTTTACCTTTTATCGCTAATAGTTTTTCTATCTTTGCATTAACTTTTTCCGTAGCTTCAAGCGCGGCTTTATTTTTTTCATCAATTTCCTCAAATTTATTTGAGCTCAGATATCCGCCTATGGTAGATGGTATGATAAAGAAACCGTCGGCAAGACCTTGCATAAGGGCGCTGGCTCCCAATCTGTTTGCTCCATGATCGGAGAAATTAGCTTCACCCAATGCGAAAAGTCCCGGTATATTGGTCATAAGATTATAATCAACCCATAAACCGCCCATAGTATAATGAGGCGCGGGAAATATTCTCATGGGAACTTGATAACCGTCTTCATCCATTATTTGATAATACATATCAAAGAGATTTCCATAGGCTTCTTTAATTTTATTCTCTCCCTTTCTTTTGATGGCATCTCTAAAATCAAGATAAACCGCTTGTTTGGTTGGTCCTACGCCTCTACCTTCATCCACCACCACTTTGGCGGCTCTTGAGGCTATATCTCTCGGTACGAGATTGCCGAAAGCGGGATATCTTCTTTCAAGATAATAATCTCTTTCATCTTCCGGAATATCAGCCGGTTTTCTATTATCAGCTTTCTTTTTTGGCACCCAAATTCTTCCGTCATTTCTTAAGCTTTCACTCATAAGGGTGAGTTTTGATTGGAACTCTCCTTTTCTTGGTATACATGTCGGATGTATTTGAGTATAGCAGGGATTCGCGAAAAGAGAACCTTTTTTATAAGCTATCCAAGCCGCTGAAACATTACAATCCGCGGCATTTGTTGAAAGGAAAAAAGCATTGGCATAACCGCCAGTGCATAAAAGAACGGCGTTAGCCGTATGTGTTTCAAGTTCGCCGGTTATTCTGTTTCTGGCTATTATGCCTCGGGCTTTTCCATTTGAAATAATCAATTCCACCATTTCTCTACGAGGAAACATTTCAACTTTGCCCTCATTAATTTGCCGCATCATCGCGCTATAAGCCCCGAGTAATAATTGTTGACCGGTTTGGCCTCTCGCATAAAATGTTCTGGAAACTTGCGCTCCGCCGAATGAACGATTGGCGAGTGTGCCGCTATATTCTCTTCCAAAAGGAACGCCTAAAGCTGTGCAGTGATCGATTATTTGATTACTTATTTCAGCTAATCTGTAAACATTTGCTTCTCTGGCTCTATAATCGCCGCCTTTTACGGTATCATGAAAAAGCCGCCAAACGCTATCTCCGTCGTTGGGATAATTTTTTGCCGCGTTTATTCCGCCTTGAGCTCCGATGGAGTGCGCTCGTCTGGGAGAATCATGTATGGTAAATACTTTTACATTATAACCTAGCTCGCCTAAAGAAGCCGCCGCTGAGGCTCCGGCAAGACCCGTGCCCACCACAATGATATTGTATTTTCTTTTATTACTGGGATTTACAAGTTTTAAATCAAATTTGTGTTTGGTCCATTTTTGATCTATTGGTCCTTCCGGTATATTTGCGTTTAATTTCATTAAAATTCCTCCAAAAATATTAGATAAGTAATGATAAGAGTTTCCTAAATTCTTTTAGTGTATTAATCCCATAAAACGGGATTCAAGTCCAAATAAAAAAATGAGCGGTAAGAGGGCAAAAATTACCATTGTTAAAGCTATAAGCCAGCCGCCGCATTTTATGAAAGGGGTATATTTAAGATGGTTTATCCCCAGTGTTTGGAAAATACTCTGCACACCATGGCTTAAGTGAAGTATCATTGCCAAGGAGCCGATTACATAAATTGTCACATAGATGGGATCTTTAAAAGCAGTTGTAACCATTTCATAAAAACCCATACTATGATCTGCAAATCTGAAAGTGAAGATATGATAAACCAAGAAAATAAGAATTGTGGCTGCGGTATAAAGCATGGTTGCTGAACCAATGGTGCGGCCGCCTTGCCAGTTTCTTTTGTCATAACCCGATGGGCTGTTTCTATAATCTTCCCATCTAACATAAATACCCATAAAAATATGAGTAAGAAAGAGGGAGAATAAGCCTATTTCCATAAATACTAAGAACGGTACACTTTCCAAATGGGCCACATAAGCATTATAGGCTTCTTGTCCGTTTAAAAGAACCAAGTTGCTCATAAGATGAAATGACACAAAACCGACTAATAGGAGGCCTGTTAGGGCCATTATCATTTTTCTACCTATCGAAGTGGTAATAATTCTGCGTAAGAAAACAAGATTCATAGTTTAATACTCCTTGAATATGTTATATATTTGTGTAGTGCTTTTATTTATTCTAAAATACTATTGTATTATAAAGCAAGAGTTTCAATTTAGGGTGGATTGCATATTATTAATATTACTAACAGTTGCGCTAAGAATCAGGGAGATTAAATGAAAAAAATTATATTAGCTATTTTACTTCTTCAGTTGCCTTTTTTAAATTTTAATGCGGCCGCTTATGATAAATTGGAATTTAAAGGACAAATTAAAAACTCAGCCATTATAAATCCGATAGATATCTCAGTTTGCCAAACGAATATCTCCATTATAGATTCAAAATCCAAATCTTTGCTCATATTTGATGGTGAAGGTAAATTGCTGAAAAAAACAAATACAAATCTTAAATCTCCCTCGGCTGTTGCATGTTCCTCGTCTAAAATTTATGTTGCCGATTCTAAAAACTCATCAATTAATGTCTTTGATTTTAAAGGAAAGTTTCTTTGGACTTTTGCCGGCAAAGGTTCTATGCCGGGCCAACTTAGCGGTCCTTTAGGTATAGTTATAGGCTCAGATAATAGAGTTTATGTTTCCAATACAGGAAATAAGAGAGTGGATGTTTATAATGCGGACGGCATATTTATTTATAATTTCCCCACTGTAATGGAGGGGGGAACAATGACTATTTCTCCGTCTAAAATCACTATTGATAAAGCTTCGAATATATATGTGTCCGACAATAAAGGAAAGATGGTCATAAAGTATAATATTTCCGGCAAGGTTTTACAGGAATTTAATCTCAATAATAGTGGTTTTGCCGTGGATGATTATGGTTTTATTTATATTGTGGACTCAAAAAAAGGAAAAATAAAGGAATTGTCACCTAAGGGAGACGTGCTTGGAACTTTTGGCACGCGCGGAAAAGGAAAAAGCGAATTTTTGGACCTAAGCGATGTTGAAGTGAATAAAGATGGGGAACTTTATTTGAGTGATGCCGGCAATAAAAAAATTGTCACCATAGTTCTTGAGAATAAACTTAAAAAAGAAAAACTTAAAGCCTGCGCTAAAACGGCCATGTTTAACTTAAAAGGGCCGTCTAAAAAACTTCTTCATAACACAAATGCGTTTTTTGTTTTAGATAATGAATCCATAATAGCTTCACTTCCCCAAACTAAGGAAGTGGTGCTTGTAGATGGAAAAGGCAAGAAAAAAACTTTTTCAAGATTTGGAAAAGAGCAGGGGCAAATAAATAAACCTTTGGGTTTCTCAGTGGATTCAAAAGGCCGTATTTTTATTGCCGATACCGGCAATAGCAGAATTCAAATTTTTAACACTGAGGGTGGTTTTGAGAATATGTTTGGAGAAAGAGGCAGTAATGAAGGAAAATTTAGCGCTCCTCAAAACTTAATTCTAAATAAAGAAGATCGTGTGTATATCGCTGATACCAAAAACAAAAGATTGCAAGCTTTTAATGCGGATGGTTTTTTTCTTTTCACGGTAGGCCCTGAAGTCGGAAATCTTCTTTTAAAAAAACCCATAGATCTTCAATGTGATAAAAAAGGCAATATTTATATTCTTGATGCGGATTTAAAGAAAGTTATTGTGACGGACGCTTCCGGAAAATTTATTAAAGTCTGGGATGATTCCGGTAATTTAGTGAAACCTGTTGCTTTGGCTTATGACAATAAAGGCTATTTTTATATTCTGGATGCCGGAGTTTCCAGTATTAAAATATTTGATAAGGAAGGGCATTTTGTAACCAGTTTCTTCTCTAAAGGCAATAGTGATAGAGAGCTTAATACACCATCTTATATGGTATTTTCAAATAATAAGCTTTATATTTCAGATACAAAAAATAAGAAGTCCGCTATTGTGGCTTTTGATATCAGTTATATTCCCTCTATGCCGGCTCTGCCTAAAGCAATGCTTAAAAAAGGCAATGTGAATGTTTCTTTTAAAGCGGATGAGAATGATTGGATAAAGGAATATAAGATTTATAGAAAATCAGATGAGAAAGAATATGTTTCTATCGGTATTTTCAAAAAAGGGGAATATTCAGATAAAAAATTGGCCGGTGGCACTACCTATTATTATGCCGTGGCGGCTGTTTCACATAATGATGATGAGAGCCCCTTATCCCTGCCGGCTTCAGTTTATATTAAAGGTGTAAAAAAAGCGGTGGCTAAAGTTGTGGATTCTAATAATAGGGCTCCTGTTGAAATTATTATTCCTGACGATTTTGGCTATATTTTTTCAGCCAATTATAAGTATTATCTTAAAAATCCCATAGGCAAGATTAAAATAAAGAATAATACGGACAAGTCGTTTAGTAATGTTAAAGTTTCTTTTGAGCTTAAGGATTTTATGGATTTTCCTTCAGATAGCATAGTAAAGGAAATTCCCGCCAAGAAGGAAACTGAGGTGAATCTTATGGGAACTCTCAATAATAGAATTTTGAGCATAACTGAAGATACGCCCATTCAGGCGCAGCTTACCCTTACATATTATAGTAATGGAGAAGAGCAGAAAATTACTTTGAATAAACCTCTGAAGGTTCTTTCTAAGAATGCGATAGTATGGGATAGACCTGAAAGGCTGGCTAATTTTATCACACCTAAGGACACTCCCGTATTTTCGTTCAGCCGTTTTTCTTTGGGGGCAAAATCTAAATTTGCGAAAGAAGCGAAACTTATCGACGAAAATATATACAAAGTTTTATTGTTGTGGGAATCTTTGGGGGATTATGGAATAAGCTATTTGCAAGATCCGGTTAATCCTTATTCTGCCGTAAAATCCTCAGGCGCGCAAGCTTTGGATACAGTGCAATTTCCAAGAAACACATTAAAAATGAGAAGCGGAGATTGTGATGATTTAACGGCTTTATACGCGTCCTTGCTTGAGGCCTCCGGTATTCATGCCGCGCTTTTGGATTATCCAAGCCATATAGCTCTTATGTTTGATACGGAAAAAGCTACTCCTCAGGAGACAGGTATTCCCGCTGAATATCTCATAAAATATAATAATACGTACTGGGTCGGGATTGAAACAACTTTGACCGGCAAGGATTTCTTTAATTCCATAAAACATCAGGCTGTTATGTATAGGGATAATATAAAAGATGTTAAAGTTATAGATGTCCGTCAGGCATGGACATTTTTTGAGCCTGTTACATTGCCTGAAAGCGATAAAAACTTTGCCGATATGAAAAGGGAAAAGTTGGACGGAAAAATAGTCAAAGCCATAAAATCTTTGACAAAATCCAGATACAATTATCTTAAGAAACAATATAAAACTATATTGCGATCAAAACCGGATGATAGAGAAACTCTTGTAAATTTTGCCATATTGCATGCTGAATACGGCGAATATAAATACGCCCGCAAGTATTTGAAAAAAATATTGGACGAGGATGCTCTTGATGCCACTGCTCTAAACAATATGGGTAATATTGAATTCTTGGAAGGTAAATACGATAAAGCTAAAGAATATTATTTTAAAGCTTCAAAGGCCGATAGTTTTGATGCGAATATTTGGCTTAACCTTGCCAGAGTTTCCGTTAAGCTTGGAAAGAAAGAGGATGTTAAAACTTTCGCTCAAAAAGCTATAAAATTGGATTCAACGCTTAAGGTGATTGGTTCAAAATTAATCAAGAATTAGAAGTGTGATTTAGGTAAAGTGTAACTAATATCTATTGATAGAGTACCAGTTGCGGTGTATGCTTTTATAGAGTAAATTCAAGGGAGGCAGTGTGAAAAATATACTATTTATTCTTATTATGGTGTTTGTGGGCAATACTTGTTTCGCGGCAAGCGGCGGGTTTATGGGTTGGTATAAGAAAGTTTTGAAAACCCTAAATAGCAAGATTGAAAAGAGACTTGCGCCCAAGGTGCGTATAAGCGCTGTTGCGGCTGTAAGAGGCGCGGATCAAAGCATTGACCCAATGGAACTATATTGGAAAGGCGGAATGACCGAAAAATCAGCCAAGAAGCTGGATGGCGAGAAAAAAGAATTTATTGCCGCTATTGAAATGGTAGTTAATGGAAAAACCGATGAGGGCAAGAAACTTCTTGAAACTTTTATAAAAAATAATTCCGATAGCTTATATTTGCAAGACGCTAAAGAAGCCTTATCTAAGCTTTCGGAATCTGAAAAAATTGAAGAGACTAAAGTAGAAAAAAAAGCTGAAACTAAAAAAGAGACCAAGAAAGAAATAAAGAAAGAAGTTGAAAAGCCTAAAGCAAAATAAATCTGATATATGGTTAGAGTTTTAGTTTAATCTGAAGCACAGAAGAATCAAGCGGTTCATTGGGGGATGATCCGCTTGATTCTTTTTACTCAAAGGATTTATAAATTATTTTCGCTTTTTTTTCAATCTAAATATGGTGTTACGTATTTCTGATTGAATAGATTTATTAGAATCAAGTATGTTTTTAAGTTCCGCAATAACAGAAGAATTTCCAATTTTTTCAAGTGCTTTCAATGAATAGGAACATATATACGGATCATCTGAATTCAGCATTTTAATTAGAATTGGAATTACGTTTTTATTGTCTATTTTTCCTAATGATAGAATTGCTGACTCGATAGTATAATGAGTGTTCGGAACTTGCTTTTTTTTGCAATTTTAACTAAATGTGGAATAGCCCTTGAATCTTTAAGTATACCAAGTGCCTATGCCGCTGCGCTTCGATTAGTCGGGTTTTTATCATTTTAGCTTGTCAATTAAGAAATTATAAGCACGCGGTTCACGGTGTTCAGCAAGTTTAATCATCGCCCGCTTCCTGACACGGTAGTTTTTGTGGTTAAGGGTTTTTGTCAAAATTTTAGGGGCTTTTGTATTTTTAGATGAGCCAATTACAGCTATTGCCATACTTGCAATATTATTATCATCACTTAATAAAGAAACCAATTTTTCAAAGGGCGCGATATCTGGGAATTTTTTAAGAAATCGTAGCGTTTCATCCAGGGTAATGACTTCATCAGTATCTAAAAAAGGTAGAACTTCCTGTGGTTTTGCTTTTTTTTTGATGATTTGCGATATAAGTTTTTTAAGCTTGTAGTAATCAGGGGATTTGTAATAATGATGTTGTTGATAGGTTTTTGTCCAAGAGAATAAAGTTTTTCTTAAGTATTTTTTTATAGCGGGATGCGTTGACGGGTTTTGCATTACTTTCTCTATTAGAGGTATAGCATCGCCTTAAGTCTTTTTAATAATATATTTGCAGTCTCACGAGAAGGACAAGGCACATAACCTATTTTTGTTTTCTTTAAACCTTCAGGTTCAATTGCCGCACCTTCGCGCAATATTCGAATTAAAAGATTTGTGGATAATTCGTTTTCATAACGGCCGATGATTCTTGGAAGCTTTTCTCTGAAATATTCCTTTTTATTAACGGACATCTTTAAGATTTTCCATAAGAAATCATCGTTGTTCGAGCTGATTTTTTTAATTAGTTTAAGCTTATTATACGGTTCGGATTCAATATACATTCTTTTTAATCTATCGAATTCTTTTTCTTTATGTAGCCAGTGCAATATATCGTTCCAGAAGGTTCAGTAGTATAAATATTTTTCTTGTGAATATAATTGTTCGGTTAAATTCATTAAGTCATTGGATGCTCTAATATGTGTCGAATTGTTGTTTGTTCACTGTTTCGAAAAATCTGAGTTCGCATTGTAATCCGAATACTTAGTCTATACAATAAGATAGACAAGGAGTTCGAAGGATGAAAAAGAGAGCCAAGATTAATCTTGCAGAGCGGGAACAGATATCGATATTAAGAATTAAGGGTTATGGGGTAAGAAAGATAGCCCGCGCCAAATTCTGAGATAGCTTCTTATTTACAAGCGGGGAAAGATTCTCATGATCAGGGCAAGCATGAAGAGGCTCTTTCATATTTGGAATATATGGTAGGCCTTGATGCTAATAATGGAGAGGCTTATCAATATATGGGTTCCGCTTATTATTCTTTGGGCCGTGTTGATGAAGCGGTAGCCGCTTATGACAGGTATGCGGCGTTTTCAAATGATCCCGCTGTTGTAGAGTGGCTTAATGGTTTTAAGCAATAGGTGGGCAAATAAAAGGGATATGTCGGTTTTGTAAGTAATGAGTAATTCTTATCTGCTAATTTATAGAACATAACTGTAATATATTTGAAATATCTAAGTTGTAAAATAATTTGAGGTTGAATGATGGAAGACAAGAATAATGACGATAAAATAAGGAAGGTTCCGCCCATAGGTCCGTTTGGTGGCGGTAGGCCTAAACCTCCCCTTCCTCCCGGTATGGGAAGCAAGCTTCCTTTCCCCGGCGCAAGCGAAATTCCTTTGCCAAAACCTCAAATGCCGAGAATGGGAGGTTTTCCTTTGCCCGGCGCAAGCGGAATTCCTTTGCCAAAACCTCAAATGCCGAGAATGGGTGGTTTTCCTTTGCCCGGCGCCGCACAGCCCTCGCCTCAAAATAATGAAGCGGATAAAATGAAAGAAGATAAAGAAAAACTTGAAAAGAAAATTTTGGAGATGGAAAATACCATATCTCAGGAAAAAGAAAAAGCTTTGCTTGCTACGCTTAAGAGTCAGCAGGATGAAGTGCTTTCATCTAAAGTTGAATCTTCCTTAAAAGATATACAGGATAAATTGCGAAGAGATAGGCATGATCAGGAAGTTGAAGAAGAAAGACTTACTTTTAAAGCCAAAGTGCAGGAATTGGAAAATAAGCTTGTGCAGGAAAGAGAAACTTGGATGCATACGCTTAAAAATCAAATGCAGGAAAGAGAAAGTCAGAGCGGGGATGTTGAAACTCATTTTATTTATCGCCTTCAGGAAATGGAAAGACGCTGGCTCGATGAAAAAGCCGACTGGCAAAGTAAGTTGATGACTAAAGATGAAGAAATAATCAAATTTAAAGGTTATGCGGAAAAACTTAGAGAAGTGCAAGATGAATCAAGAGAAACTAATTTTGAAAAGGGCATGCTTGAAAAAGAGATGGCTAAGCTTAGAGAAGAAAACTCCCGAATGGAAAGGGAAAGAGCCGGTGAAAGATCTTCAGTAGAATCTTATATTAAAGCTATTCCCGAAAAAGAAAGTGAAATAGCTAATTTAAAATCTGAGCTTACAGTAATTAAAATGGGCGAAGAAAAAACTTTGATGGAATTTAAGTATAGAGAAGAGAAATTACTTTCGAATATGGAGAGACTCCAAAAAGATATTGGTAGCGTGTCAGATAGAAAAAACAGTGAAAAAGAAGAAGAACTTAAGGCTAATCGGGAGAAGTATGAAAAATTTTTAGAGGAAAAAGAATATGCTTTGGCTAATGTGACCGGAGAGAAAATAAGAACCGTATCCGAATTGGTTAAATTAAGAGGTTTTATTTCCAAGGTGCAGGCTATTAATGCTGTTTTGGAAAAAGAAAGAAATCAAATGCGTGTTGAAAAAATTCAAATGGCGCAGAATATGGCCGCTAATATTGAAGAGGCTAAAAAATATAAAGGAGAAATTGGCGCTCTTAGTGAAAATCATGCCAAAGAAGTTGAGGAGCTTGGAAAGAAATATGAAATTGAAATAGATAGAGTTAAAAATGAATACGCCGGCGAAATTGTTAGAGATTATGATGAAAAGCTTGCGCGTTTACAAAAACAATATCATGAGGAATTACTTAATATACAAAAGAAAGGCAATGGTGACATTGCCAGAATAAATACTGAGCATCAAGATGATGTGGCTCGCATTCATGTTCAGCATCAAAGTGATATAGAAAATAAAATATTGGGAGTGAGAACTCAATATGAAAATAATTTATCTGAGATGAAATTGAATATTAAAAAGCAATTTGATGAGGAGTTTGAGCAAGAGATAAAAAGATTGAAAAATGATAAATCAAAAGTTGATTCTGAGAACAAAGGGATGTATGAAGAAAAACTGAAAGCCGAAAAAGAGTATAAAATAATTCTTGATGATAAAAGCAGGCTGGAAGTTCTTATCTCTGCGATTAAGGCGGATTTTTCAAATCAAGTTAAAAAGATGAATGAAAAAGAAGAAAATATAAAAAAAGAATATGAGAAAATGAATGACTATAAATTGGCCATTGAAGCGGAAAAACAAGAAGAATATAAAAAAATGGACGAATATAAATTAGCGAAAGATGCGGAGAAAAAAGAATATGAAAAATGCATTGCCGCTCAGGAAATTAAAGAAAATAATCTTAAGACCAAGTTTGATGAATTAAACGCTAAATTTAATGACTTGTCAGAATCTTTGGCGCAGAAAGATTCTGAATTTGAAATTAATAGCGCCAGAGCTAAAGAAGTTAATGATAAATTGAAAAAAGAGTTAAAAGCGGAAAATGAAAAATTAGAAACAAAATTAAAAGAAGATTTAAAGACAGAGAGCGAAAATAGAGCCAGTTTTGAATCTAAAGTTTTATTTTTAAAACAAAAAATACAAAAAATGGAGTTAGAAGCTCAAGAGAGCGCGAACCAAATGTTAGTTGAAAGAGACGGTTTTACTGAAAATCAAGGTAGTTATGAAGAGCATATTGCCGGGCAAGCCGAGCAAATTCAAGAACTCTCTAATGAGCTCAATGCCTATAAAGAGATGGAAGGTAAATTAACAGATAGAGTAAAATGGGCGTTCAAAAAGAGAAGTGAATAAGAAAGAAAATAGTTGAAAGCCCTCTTTTGACAATCAGACTTCCTAACTCTCGGACTTTTGAGTCGTACACACAAGCCTATGCCAGTTGACTATGTCACGTGCCGCCTGCCCTCGCGTCCTTGTTTCCTGTGGCTCTTAGGAATCTGTAAGATTCCAAGAATGTTGGTCCCGTGACCTCCGTTACACGGGGAAACAGCAGAGTAGAGGGCATCAGAGGATATGTCTATTAAGTGGCGAAGTTGTCGACACTTTATGAAGCATTGCTTTGCTTATTGTATAATTAAGACGATGATAACACTAAAAAAATTAAATGGATCGGATATTGTTATAAACGCTGAGTTGATAGAAACCGTTGAAGCGGCTCCCGATACAGTTATTACTTTGGTCACTGGTAATAGGTTTATTGTGCAAGATTCCGTTAAGGATGTTATTGCTAAAGTTGCTGAATACCGAAAACTTGTTTTTTCAGGAAGAAAAGCGATTAATCCTATTGAAGGACTTCCAAGAGATCCACTTAAGTAAGTGAATTTAGAGGCAAAAATTAAGAACTCATTTCAAAATCCTATGTAAATTGCCTTAAACGGAAAAGAAAAATTATGAGTTTGGGAATTTTTTTAGAAGGAAACATACAAGGCATGGTTACCGATTATAAAGATAATCCCATCGAAGGGGTAGGTAAGGGCAACTACGGGTAAAAGTAAGGGAGCCGATCCTATAGCTGATTTTGAAGCTATTGAAGAAAACGCTAATTCTTATGTTAACCTTTCTTTTACTCTGGGGATAAGTGATACTCAAGGTTTATTTAAAATACAATTTTCTTTGCCCGTAATTGATGAAGAAGTGGATGTCGAAGGGAAGATTGTTTATAATCCGGGTTGGCAGCAACAAAAAATAAATTTTGGTAAAACTTATGAACTACAGATGAAAGAATCTGTTTTTAGGTTTTATTATAATTTAGATACGGGTTTTTTAGCTTTTGCCGAAGGAATTCGTAATGTTATTGTTCAACCTGTATAGCGGTTCGGGTAGAATGAAAGCTTTGCCGGGAAGTACCGCTCCCGGAGGAGTTACTAAAAACGCGCCTGCCGGCGCCGATGGCGCGGTGGAAGACTTATTTGGAGGTTTTGATTTTGGTAAATAAGCTTAAAAAAGTTGTAGTAGCTATGAGTGGGGGAGTCGATTCCGCCGTAGCGGCGGCAATTCTTAAAAAAAAAGGTTATGAAGTTATTGGCGTTACTCTAAGGCTTATTGGTAAAAAAGATTCAAAAGATATAGAGTGTTGCGGGGCGGATGAATCCCTGAATAAAGCCGGAGAAGTTTGCGCTGCGCTTGGGATAAAGCATTATTTTAAAAATGCTCAACTTTTATTTAAAAAAGATGTTATAAATCGTTTTGTTGAGGAATACCTTAATGGCCGCACTCCAAATCCCTGTATAGAATGTAATAGAACGGTTAAGTTTGGTTATCTTTTTGAGTTTGCCGAACAAATGGGCGCGGATGCTCTTGTTACCGGGCACTATGCGAAAATCATTAAAAAAAACGGAGAATTTGGTCTTTATAGAGGAAAGGATCCTAAAAAAGACCAAAGCTACTTCCTTTATTGCCTTGCTCAAAATAAATTAAAAAATCTTCTTTTTCCATTGGGTAATTTAGAAAAGAAAGATGTGCGAAAAATGGCGCAGTCTTTTGGTTTGTCTTTAGCCAAGGAAAAAGAAAGTAAAGATATTTGTTTTATTCCGGATGGTGATTATGCCGGTTTTATTTTAAAAAATGGAAAGACAAAGAGTCTTAAAGGAAAAATAGTAGATGATAAAGGTGTCCTTTTAGGCTCGCATAATGGCTTTTTTAATTTTACCGTAGGTCAAAGACGAGGGCTTCAGGTCGCGGCTAAAAACAGATTGTATGTCACAGAGATTATTCCCGCCTCTAATCGTATAGTGGTGGGAGATTTAAAAAATGTTTATTTTAAGAATTTTTCCGTTAAAAATATTAATTGGCTTTGTAAAAAGAAGTTTAAAGAAAATGATCTAATTAAAGTTCAAGTAAGGTATCATCATGAACCGTCAAAATGTAAAATTATAAAAATAGATAAAGAATCTATGTTTTTATCTTTCACTAAAAAACAATTTGCCTTAACTCCGGGGCAATCCGCGGTTTTTTATAAAGGGAATAAAGTTCTTGGCGGCGCTATTATAGATACTGTAAGCAAAGGCAAAAAAGAGATTGAGTGATTGAGAAAATAGTAATTAAGTTAAATAAGGAGCTCCTTAAAAAATTTAATCACCGATTTTTCTAAATTCTGATTTTAATTGTTTATAATATTACTATGAAGAAAATTAATATTGCAGTTATTTTTGGTGGAGAATCTCCTGAACATAATGTGTCCTTAGAGTCCGGCCGCACTATCTGCCGTGAAATAAATTCTAATATTTATAACTTGTTTTGTATTTATATTTCACGCAAAGGCATTTGGTTTCTTATTGACGCTAAAAAATTTATAAATAAAAATGTAATTTCCGAGCAAGCGGACGTTTTGCCTTATCCTCCTAAAAAAAGTTTTTTTCTTTGTGATAAAACCAATAAAAAAATATCACCTTTAAAAATAGATGTCATTTTCCCAGTTGTGCATGGAACTACCGGAGAGGATGGTGTATTACAGGGAGTTTTTGAAATATTGGATATTCCTTATGTGGGTAGCGGAGTTTCCGCTTCCGGCTGCGCCATAAATAAAGTTATATCTAAATCTATGGCTCGAAAGGAAAATATTCCTTGTCTTAAAGATTTTACTTTAACTAAAAATGATGAGTCTTTTGATACGGCCGAATTAGATATTGAGTTGCCTGTTTTTGTTAAACCTGTCTCTATGGGTTCATCTGTTGGAATAACTAAAGTTAAAAAGTCTTCTCAATTAAAAAAAGCGATAAAATTAGCTTTTAAATATGAAAATAATATTATGATTGAAAAAGGAATTGATGGCGCGAGAGAAATTGTTTGTGGCATTTTAGGTTCAAGAAAAAGTTTGCGAGCTTCTGTTTGTGGAGAAGTAAAACCTTTGAAACATGATTTTTTCGATTATGATGCCAAGTATTTGGCTAAGAAAGGTTTTGATTTAACCATTCCGGCAAAAATATCTAAAAAAAATTCAAATAAAATTCGCACTATGAGTAAAAGTATTTTTAAGAGTTTAAATTGTTCAGGTTATGCCAGAATTGATTTTTTAATGCACCCATTGGATGAAAATAAATTTTATTTTTGTGAAATAAATACAATTCCGGGCTTCACTGCCCATAGTCTTTACCCAAGTCTTTGGAAATTTTCTCAAATAAAAATTAAAGAGCTTATTGAGCGCTTAATTAAAATTACACTTAAAAAATCCGCAAAATCCGCTAAAATTACTAACCGCAAATTACGCTAAATTTTTGTTGTTCTCAAAGCTACCGATACTTAATGAGGGATTACCTTGTTTTTTTTTGCGCCCTTTGCGCTTTATCTTTGCGTCTCTAAGCTTATTAATCTCCGAATGCTGGCACACCCGGCAATATATAATCATCTTCTGAATCGTCTTCTTCGTCTTCATAGACATATTCATATTCATCATCTATGGGTGCAGCTTTTTTTACCGCAGGTTTTTTAGCTATCGGTTTAATAATTTTCTTTGCAGGTTTTCTGGATTTCACAGCTCTCTTTTTTCGCACAGGTTTTTTCTTTGGCTTTATTATTTCAAAGAGATTGTCAAGGACATTTTTTGCCTGGGTATTAAGAGGTTTCATTGTTTTCTTTGTATAGTCAATCTCAAAGATAAAATTAATTTTAGAGTGTTTACTTGGCACCGGCACTGTGGCATGAACCGCATAAATGTTTTCAGAGATTTTAGTTGCTTGCCATTCAATCAAGTTGGTATCTCCTTTCATTTTGGCGGCAGTATCTATTATTTGATTTTCAATGGTTTTTGAGTCGTTTTTATTGGAATAGGTTCTTGTAAAAAATATTATTTCAGGTTTTATATTTTTTATTTCAGGCGCTTGAGAGATAGCCTTTTCCAAGACAGGATTTATGGCAGGAGTGGGTTCCACTTGAGGTTCTTCTCCGGTCAAAGCAGCCGGTAAAGGCAGTATTTTGGTTAAATCTATGATTCCCGTTTGTTTGAGAGCAATAGCTGTTGCTACCAAAACCGCCGTCAATAAAACCACTGTCATAATAGGTTTAATCAAGGTTTTAATAAAGGGAGTTTTTTTTTGTTTGTCCGTCGATTTTACTCCTTCATCAACAATTTCATTTTTATCCTTTTTAGTTTTTGCGAGCGCTCTTGCGATATCTTCAGCGCTTTCTTTCGGTTTTACCGGCTCAGGTTCTTTTGTTGTTTCTGCCGGAATCATTGTTGCAAAGCCTTGCTGAACATCGTCTCTTTTTGAGGATTCTTTTTTCTCAATAGTATTTTCTACCGGCTTTCTTTCAATAGACATATTAATTTTTATTTCGTCTATAATGTTTTCCATATGTTTAAGTTTAGCGGACATTTCTTTAATTTCATCGGTTAATTTGGCATTGTCCAAGCTGGACATGTTTTGATCTATTAGTGAAAGTTTATTGTTTAATGGCTCCATATAACTTGCTAAATCAGATTTTGATATGGAATTTTGAGCTAATTCATTTAATTTATTAGATATTCCTGATTCAGCTTCGGCCGGAACGGCTGGAGTTTCTTTGGCAGGAGTTTCCATGGGAGCAGGCGCGCTAATATTCGGAGTTTGAGGGATTGCAGGTCTTTCCTCTTTAAGGGGAGCTATAACTTCTTCTTTAATAGGAATTATAACTTCTTCTTTTTTTTCAGAAATATTCTCTTGTTTTCTACTTATTTGTGATAATGAGATAGGATCAAAATCTGAAGCTTCTGATTGTGAAATTTCTATTGGAGTGTTTGCTAGTTCTTCTTTTACAGGGACTGCTTTTTGTGCGGGTAACTCCTCTTTTATAGGAGCCGGCTCTTCTTTAGGTGGCTCTTGATTTTTATCCTCATCTTTAATGAATGAGAGTTTGTTTGCTTCAAAATTATCAGTCGGCGCCATAGAAGAAAGGGCTTCCTTTATTAGAGGGGATGCGCTTAAGGCTTGAGGTTTTAACTGGTTTAAAAAGACAGAGTCTTCTTTATCATCCTTTTTTTCGTCTTCATTGCTCTCTGCTTTATTTATAGGGGGTTCTTTTTCAATTGATGAATCTTTTGTAGCAGGTTCTGTTGCTGCGCCTTTGGCCGTTTGATGGACATTGTCCTTTGATACGGCACCCGGCATAGCGTTGTCTATTTGAGGTTCTTTTTCAATACCTGGTTCTTCCTTCTTTAAAGTGGCGCTTTTTGGAGAATTAAGCATAGCGGAAATTTCAGGATAGGTTGCCGCTTCCTTCCAATCTTCCGTTTTTTCTCCAACAGGAGTTTGGGGGCAGATTAAAGTTGTCGGATTAAAATTAGTGACTTCAAACAGTTCATCTTTCGCGTAGGGGCCAAGAATTTCGTTATTTATATATGCCCAGTATTTCATAATTTATCTCCATGTAACTCAGATTAGGTTCACTTGGCCGTTTGATGGATATTGTTCGCTGATACGGTACACAATATAGTCCTGAAATTTTTACTATTGAACCGGCTGATCCTTTGTATATAGAAATTCTAATATTTAGATGTTACAGAAATAATACCATTTCATTAAATTACAAATAACGAAGCTATGCTTCATCAAGTGTCGGAAGCTCTGCGTACGACCAAATAGCGAACTTATATTTGTTTTAGGTATCTTCTTCAAAATAAATTGGGTTCGATTATTTGGTTAATGAAAAGAATAAATAACAGACTAAAGCTTCGTTGATTTATTGTAGAATACCTTATATGAAACGCAAGACGTTTAAATATTATATTTACGGTTTTATTGCTATTGTTTGTTTAATTTTTGTTTTTATTAGTTTTTCGCGCAAGGAGAAACAAAACTATCATAGGCCTTCTGCTGTTAAGATAGCGGAAAGGATTCGTTTTGAATCCAAAAAAAGCATGGAACATGCTCAGGATTTTGGACGGAGACTTAAGTTTGCTGAAACTTCCGCGCCGGTTTATTCTCATGGCGCTATAAGTATTGTTAAAAACCCTGATTTTGAGGGAGTAAATGAGAAGCCTAAAAGTATGATGCAGAAAATGCGTGAAATAGCTAAATCCAAGAAAAATAAAATTGCGCCAATTCGCCTTGAGGATAATGACTTTAAGAAAAAGATTTTTATTTCAACGGATGTGATGAAGCAAAGTGTTAAAAGTTCCAGTGTTCCGGGTTTGAATGCGGATGAGACAGTTTCCAAGATAACTATGATAGCGGCTCCGGTTGATTACAAATTGTTTCAGAACAATGAGACCTGGAAAGCCTTTACTTCTTCACATAGCGGCAAGTTTCCCGATATTAATTTTGCGAAGGAAAATGCCGTTATACTTGTTTCTTTATCTGATTTTCCAAGTGGAATTTTTAAGATAGAAGATATAATTAAAGAGTCAAAAGAAATTATTATTAAATATAAAGTAAATCCTCTTATTATGGCAGTGGGAAATAAACCCGATACGCATGATCATTATACCTCCTTTGCCATTTCCAAGGCTGATTTGCCAATTAGACTTATTCAGATCCCTTAATTAAAAAAAATAGAAATTTAAATAGCAGGTTTAATAAAGGTTTTATCTTATATCCTTTATAAAAACTCCGTTTCTTTCCTTGCTTTCAATAAATCCTGTTTTCAAAAGATAATTTAAATGTTTTTTGGAAGATGATTTTGTTTCAAGATATTTAATTTCTGGAAATATCCGGTTAATATTGTTACTGGTAAAAAAATATCTGGCATTTTTAAAATCTCTGTATTCCGGTGTAACATAATCAAGTTCTATAATTGCGGTGTTTTCTTTGACTGTGTAGATAAAAAGACCGGCTGAAATCAGGTTCCTTAATATGAATACGCATTTTGGCGAAGTGATTTTTTTGTGGGAGAAATTAGGAAAAAAAAGTTTTATATCCTCGCAATAAAAGTTTAGAAAATTTTCAAGGTAGGCATCCGAGGTTTGAACTTCAAGAATTTTAAAAAAATCTTTTCTTATTCTCATTTGCGCCAAGTACCAAATATTTATAACTGAAATAAGTAAATTAACCAGCATAACGGGATATGTCTTTGTAAGAAAGCCATAACTGGTAAAAGAAATTGAACCCAAAAGATTTAATATCCTGAGTTTTTTTATATTGCTCATTAAAAGTGAGAGGGCCACTAATAGGGAACCTAGATAGCCAATCAGTTCAATCATTTTTTTGTTGCCCGGTTAGCTTTAAAGCAAATAATATAGCTGTTAACATGCTTTGATGACTGGCTTTTTTTCTGCCCGCAATATCAAAAGCTGTGCCGTGAGCGGGGGAAGTTCTTATGAAATCAAGGCCATAAGTCCAATGCGCAAAATTATGGCCTTTAGCTATGATTTTTAGCGGCGCTAAAGCTTGGTCATGATAATTAGCCAGGATTCCATCAAAATTTCCGTTTATATGTTTAAGCCACGCGCTATCAGTTGGATAAGGGCCTTGGATATTAATTCCTTTTTGTTTTAGCCCTTTTATGGCCGGAGTGAAAATTTTTATTTCTTCGGTTCCCATTAAGCCATTGTCCCCGGAATGAGGGTTTAAGGAACAAGCGCAAATTTTAGGGTTTTTTATGCCAAGAGTTTTAAGAGCTTTATTGAAAAGTTTTGTTTTTTCGATTATGAGTTTTTTATCAATATTTGATGAAACATCTTTTAGCGAAATATGCTCGGTTAAAAGAGCTGCTCTGATATTTCCGCTTATGAAAGCCATTAAAGGTTGGGATTTCAAGTCTTGCCTAAAGAAATCGGTATGGCCGGTATATTTAATTTGGGCCATTTTCCACGCTTCTTTCGATATAGGCGCCGTAACAATGGCATCTACTTTTTTAGTTAGGGCAAGTTTGACAGCTGTTTTTACGGTTTTAAAAGATATTAGTCCCGCAACTTTATTTGGTTTATTTATTTTTAAATTAAGTTTTCGATCTGCTGTATTTATAAAGTGAGAAAGATTTGAATTCCAGCCGGCTTTTTTAAGGCTTTCAGGTTCGCCTATAACTATTGGAATAAAAGAAGAGCGCAATTCTTTTGATTTGAGAGCCTTAACGGTTATTTCCGGTCCTATTCCCAGGGGGTCTCCTAAGGTTATTGCTATTATCTTTTTCAATTAAATGACCTCTGCTCAACAAGTAGGTAAAGGCAGAGTTAAGAAAGAATATAAAATAAAACTTTGTGCCTTGTCCCCGTGTAAATTTGTTCACGGGACTCACGTCTTGGGAATCTTTCAGATTCCTAAGGGTGCCTTTGTGCCTTGTATTAGTTTATTTCTTATCGGTAAACAAATCTATCTTGGCTTTTGTTCTAAGTCCTTGGACAAATTTCAGTAATTCTTCTTTAAAGTTTTGAGCAGCCAGCAGTTGACCAAGTTCATTGCCCACTTGTTCAAATTTAAGTTTTTGTTCTGCTTTCCTTTCCTCAACTTTAATTATGTGATAACCGAATTTTGTTTTTACGGGTTTGGATATTTTACCAACCTGCATTTCAAAGGCTTTTTTTTCAAATTTTTCAGGTAGAAGCCCTTTAAAAACAAAGCCTAAGTCTCCGCCTCTTAAAGCGCTTTCTTTATCGTCGGAATAGGTTTTGGCAAGATCCTCAAAATCTTCGCCTTTATCCAATTTCTTTTTTATATCCCGGGCTTTTTTTAAAGATTTGTTTCTCTCAAGGAATGAAGCATTTTCTTCAATTTTTATAAAGATATGTCTTACACGCAATCTTTCCGCGGTTAATTCTTTAAATTTTAAGGCTACGGCAAGCATGCCCTCCTGTTCTTCCACAGGCATATTTTTTAGGCTGGAGGTATCCCCTTTTACAATATAATTAATTTTTTCAAAAAAGCTCCGAATTTCTTTTTCAGTGGGGATTTTTACGGTGGGGCGAATGGTTTGATCTATAAGTTTTCTTACAAGTATTTGTCCGCGTATTTTTTCTCTAAAGTCCTTTTCGGTTAAGTTTTCTCCCGCAAGTTCAGCTTTAAAAGCTTTTTCAGCCATTTTACCGCTTATCATTTCGCCTTGCGCATTAAGAGAGAATCTCTTTTTAATTTCCTCCACGCCTTTATCCAGTTCTCTGGCATAAACTTTAAGTTTCATTTTTTTTGCTTTTTGTTTTAACAAAATATCATCAATCATTTGATCAAGAACTTTTTTCGATAGTTCTTCTTGCGCGTTTTTTTGCTTAAAGAATCCCGGCATGGCTTGTTTATATTGCTGTGTCACCGTGTTTTTATTTTTATTAAATTCACTCGACATTATAGGCTGGCCGTTTACTTTAGCCACTATTTTATCCATGACTTTTGCGCTCAAATATCCGGTTCCGCTTATCGCTAAAATCAAACAGGATAATAAATATTTATTTATATTTTTCATCTAATACCTCTATTTTATATTTTAATTGAAGTTCTTTAATATACTCGTCAAATTTTTTCTTTTCTAAAACCCGTCTTATTCGTGTTTGCGTATTTTCATTAAATTTGAGGCGTGTTTGAGATATCTTTCTGAGAATATGGTAACCGAATTTTGTTTTTACTATACCTTGTACTTCTTTGGTTTTCATTTTGAAAGCCATATCCTCAAGTTCAGGTATAAATTCGCCTTTCATTATTGAAGGCAGGCGTCCGCCATTTGGAAGTCCTGTGAGCTTTGATTTAGCTTTCGCTACTTTTGAAAAATTATGGCCAGATTTAACTCTTTTGTAAATTACTTCGGCTTCTTTATAAGTTGGCAATAAGATTTGTTCAATAGCCACTTCTTTTGGGTTTTTATCATAATAAGTTTTTATTTGATCTTCGGAAATTTTTATTTTATTTGATTTAAGTTCTTCTATCCACATTTTTGTAAGTAGATAGGTTTTAAAATCAGCAAGTTTTTTATTTAAATCTTTTTCCATTTGTTTTGTTTGCTGTTTATATATTTCCGATTTGCCAATGGAATTGTTTTTTGCGTCCAATAGTATTAATTTTTCATTAATAAGGATATCAAGAAATTGTTTTCTCCCGTCTTTTGTTAAAAAGTGGGATTGATATTCAGGAGATATTTCCAGTAATTTATTTTCAACATAGCTTTGAGTTATTTTTGATTTGCCTACTGTGGCTATTAGAGATTCATCAACACTTTTATTACAAGCGTTTAGAAAGAGAGAAATTATTAAGGCGCTAAAGATTAATTTTGTGTTCATATAGACAAAATAGCATTTTAGCCCTCTTTGTGACAAACCTTAAAATGTCTTTTAGCTCTTTTTAGGTATGTCAGAGTTTAGAGCTTGAGAGTTTTGTTTCTTGCGGATTCTACTTACTCTTCATTGCTTTCTATTTGTTATAATAAAAAGCAAATTATGCTTAAGAAATACAAAATAAAGGAACTCAAGGAATTATCTTCTCACAGACTTTTTTTAAGATTTGTTTATTTGGTGGCGGTGGTTTCTGCCATTGTCATAATATCCTCATCTTTATTAATGAGAAAGATTCTTTCCGATATTCCTTCCATAGATAAACTTGATGAATATACTCCGTCCCTTACTACTTATGTCTATGATGTTAATGAGGATATTATAGCCGAACTTTCAATTGAGAGAAGAGCTATCCTGCCTTTAAATAAAATCCCTGTTGATTTGCAGAATGCCGTTATAGCTATGGAAGACCATGATTTTTTTAAGCATTGGGGAATTTCGCCAAAGGGCATAGCCAGAGCTCTTATGCGTGATATTATGCATAGACGCGCGGCGCAGGGCGGTTCCACAATTACGCAACAACTTTCAAAGCTCATATTTCTTAAGCCTGAAAAAACTATTACAAGAAAGATAAAGGAAATGTTCCTTTCAATTCAAATTGAAAGAAATTTTTCCAAGCAGGAAATTCTGCAGATGTATTTAAACCAGATTTATTGGGGCGGCGGAGTTTATGGTGTTCAGGCGGCGGCCAAGTTATATTTTAATAAAGATGTTTCTGAAATGACACTTGCCGATTGTTCTCTTTTAGCCGGACTTGTGGCTTCTCCCGGAAGATATTCTCCATTTAAAAATGCGGATAAATCCAGACATAGGCGTTCTCTTGTTTTACAAAGAATGTTGGATATGAAATATATCACTCACGAAGAAATGGATGAGACTCTTAAGGAACCCGTGCCCACTGAAAAATCATCCATGTTTACAGTGAAAGCTCCTTATTTTGTCGAGTATGTTCGGCGTAAGATGACGGCTAAATACGGAAGCGCGCAATTATGGAAAGGCGGCATGAAAATTTATACTACCTTGGATATGAGTATTCAAGCGGTAGCTGAAGTGGAAATGGAGAAACAGCTTAAGTATCGCGATGAAGAGCAGGCTAAATATGTTTTTAATAATTCCACGACTGATAATCCTTTATCCACAGCAACGCTTCAAAGTTCATTTATAATGTTGGATGTTAAAACCGGCGCCATAAGAGCGATGATAGGCGGCAGAGATTATAAGGAAAGTGAATTTAATCGCGCCACTCAAAGTAAGCGGCAGGCAGGTTCCACCTTTAAGCCTTTTGTCTGGATGTCCGCATTAATGAGCGGGTTTACTCCGTCCACTATGGTTGAAGATTCTCCGATGGCTTTTTATTATGATGGAAAAGATTGGAGGCTTTTAGAAGGTGCCACAGATACTTATTCCATTGATCTTGCCATTCAGCCTTTTATTGGAGATAAAGATTTTAAGATATGGGTTCCTAGTAATTACAGCGATAAATTTTTAGGTCGAATTCCTTTAAGACGCGCGCTTGAATTATCTAGAAATCTTGCCTCAGTTTTTCTTGTAAACAGAGTAGGTCCCACGCTGGTTGTTGATGTGGCGCATAAAGCCGGCATTAAAAGTTATTTAGCCCCTGTTCCTTCAGTAGGTCTTGGAACTTCATTAGTTACAAATTTAGAGATGGCAAATGCTTTTGGAACTTTTGCTAATTCCGGTATTCATACAGATCCTTTTGGTATTATCAAAGTTGTAAATGCTCAAGGTAAGATACTTGAAAGTCATATACCTAAAGAAGAGGAAAGATTTTCACCTCAGAATTGTTATGTGCTGATTAATATGATGAAAGGAGTTGTTGAAAGAGGAACAGGTGTTTATGCAAGGCGTCTCAAACGACCGATAGCTGGCAAAACAGGCACCAGTCAGGAATCCAAAGATTTATGGTTTATCGGCATGACTCCCGATTTGGTGGCCGCGGGCTGGGTGGGTTATGACGATTACTCTTTTCCAACATTAAAACATTGGACAGGCGGCGGTATGGTGGCTCCTTGGTGGACTGCGATTATGAAGAGCGCTTTAAAAGATAAGCCTGTTTCAGATTTTTTCACGCCACCCGATATTGTTTTTGTGACAATAGATCCCACAACGGGAAAACTTGCTCTTCCGACATGCAAAAAAAGATTCCTTGAAGCTTTTGTAAAAGGCACCGAACCTCAAGAATTCTGCGACGCGGAACATTAAAAAGCTATCGCTTTCCAGTCACAGGTCACAAGTAAAATAAAAATTCTTATTCACTTTACCCTAAGATCTCGGACTCCACAACTCCTAGACTTTCCGACCCTTAGACTTAGCTGTTCTTATATATTCTTGGAATTCTCAGGCTTGCGCCGGTTCTTCTGACGGGTAATAATACCTTATCGCCTATTTTAACATTTGGAATATTGCTTATATCCAAAAGAGTATGGCAGATTCCGCTTTTGCCTATAAAGGGAGCTTTATGCCGTCCTATTATGCCCCAATAGGAAAAACCCGAGGAGAGTTTAATGCTTTTATCGGTAGGTTCCATTGTAAGGCCATCGCCATAACCTGTGGCAATTGTTGCGATTTTCATTTTTTTAACGGCTACATATTCGCTTGAATAGCCCAATGACTCACCCTTATTTGCGGTTTTTATTGATATTATTTTTGAATAAAATTTCCAAGGTCGTTCAATACCTTTGATAGGCGCGCCTTTGGTTTTTTCCAAATATATTTTTGAAGGATATAAGCCGTATATTAGATTTCCTATTCTTACCATATCTAATTGCCAATGGGGAAAATCGCATAAAATTGAACTATTGGCGGCATGAAGCATTATGCTGGGAGCTAAACTTATGGCTGTCTCGCCCAATTTTTTAAATTGCGATAATTTTTCTTCAGCTTCCGTCATATTTTTTGGCGGAACATAATCTATATGAGTTGATATGGCCAAAACTTTAATATTCTTGAGTTTTAAAGTTTTTTGAAAAAATATTAAAAAATCATTTGGATTAATTCCCCAGCGTTTTAAGCCAAAATCAATATCTATATAACAAGGTTGTTTTTTCGCAGAGCTTTTTTTATTTAGAGCTTTTAAAAATTCAAGAGAATCCACTGTGGGAATAAGGCGGTAATATTTTATTTTATCTATATCACTGATGAGAGAAGGGGAAAGCAAGACTATGGCAGCTTTAATGCCGGCCTTTCTTAAAATTATTGCTTCATCGACAGTTAAAGTTCCAATTAAATCAGCGCCATTTTGTAGAGCAATCTTTGAAACTTTAATCGCGCCGTGACCATAAGCGTCAGTTTTTACAACAGCCATAAATTTGGTTTCTTTTTTTAGCGTTTTTTTGATAGCTTTTACATTACGCTTTATTTGTTCAGTATTTATTTCAATCCATTTATTCATAAAGAGTTCAGAGTAATTAGGGAGTTTCTTTGTTCCTATACTTTTAACATATATATGCTTTTCACTATGGTTTTGTTTTTTTATTCTTATTAAAA
This sequence comes from uncultured Elusimicrobiaceae bacterium, assembly GCA_964534135.1. Lineage (GTDB taxonomy): Bacteria > Elusimicrobiota > Elusimicrobia > Elusimicrobiales > UBA9959 > JAKLQJ01. Next base: position 31,912 of record CAZHQC010000009.1, read on the forward strand.
TTATATCATTTGATTATTCATGCAAGATACAAAAACTACAATAAGTCAGTTGCCAAACCTTAGCGCTATAAGCTATTTCCTGCTTAAACGCTTGGCTCTGTCCAAGAAGAATATACTTTTCCTAAGTTCTCCGGATGATTTGGACTTTTATGATTTAGATAGTTACACTACCTCAATTGCTGCGTTGATAAGCACAGAAACTCCTTTTGAAGCATTATTCTGGGCTGATGATGAAAGTTTAAATATTAAAACTTTAAATATATTGGATAAGCCTGAGAAGGAGAAAAAACCGCTTATTATCTTTTCAACTCCAGGCCATATTTTAAAAAATATTTTTTCAAAGGAAGAATACCTTAAAGTCACTCTTTCTTTCTCCGTAGGCTCCTCATATAATAGGGCGCAAATAATAAGCAAGTTAGCCTCAGTAGGTTATAGTAGAACTCATTTTGTGGAAAATACTGGGGAATTTGCCGTAAGGGGCGCGATTATAGATGTGTTCCCGGCTGATGCTGAAAGGCCGTTCCGGCTTTTCTTTGGTGATGAGTTGGAATTTATACGGGATTTTGAAATAGAAACCCAACATACCGTAGATTTTTTTCAAAGATTAACTATCCCACCTTATAAGATTAAAGGCGTGAGTGAATTTTTTTCAAGCCGTATAGATTCAGGTTTTGAAATAATTTCAGGCCGAAGTATTGATTTTAATAATCTTGATGAAGGTATTAAAAAAAGATGTTCTGTTATTATCTCAGATTTATATGATTTTGGAGATAAGAAAATATTCGGCGCTACAAAAAATATGAGTTTCTCATCTGATATTTCTATTTTAGCCAAGGAAATAAAAAGACTTGCCGAAAAAAAGTTTAATATAAATATTTTTTGTCTCAATCGCGGTGAAAAAGAAAGATTATCGGAGCTATTTGAAGATCACGGTATTTATGAATATTGTAGATTTATGATTGGGAATATCGCTGAAGGATTTCTGCTTGAGAGTGAGAAACTCGCCATAATAACTTCGTCAGAAATATTTCAAAGGCATTATCATTTAAATCGCGGCATAAAAAAACAAAAAGCCAAGTTTTTTAAATTAACCGATTTAAAAGTTGGTGATTTTATCGTTCATGAAGATTATGGCATTGGCAAATATATGGGTATAAAAGCGCTTGCTTTTGAAGATGGCTCTGAGGATACGGAATGTCTTTTTATTGAATATTCAAAAGGCGATAAATTAATGGTGCCGCTTTATGAATTTCAAAAAGTTCAAAAATATGTAAGTTCTCATGCTAAGGCGCCAAAACTTTCACATATGGATACAAAAAGATGGAAAGATGTTAAAAGCCGGGTAAAGCGCGAGGTTGAAAATTTGGCTAAGGGCATTTTAAAAGTTGAAGCGGAGCGGCATGCTATTAGGATTACTCCTATGACGGATGCCGGACATTTGGAGCAAGAGTTCTCGGATACTTTTCCCTTTGAAGAAACTCCCGATCAACTTTCGGTTATTGGGGATGTTTTGGGTGATATGGATTCGCCCTATCCTATGAATAGATTGATTGTGGGAGATGTCGGTTTCGGAAAAACTGAAGTTGCCATGCGCGGCGCCATGCGCGCGGTTTTAAATTCCAAGCAGGCGGTTATTTTAGCGCCGACTACCGTGCTTGCCCAACAGCATTACCGGACTTTTTCTGAAAGATGCAGAGAGTTTCCCGTTAATGTAGCCATCATATCCAGATTTGAAAGCAAAGCAAAACAAAAAAAAGTTATTGAGGATTTAGCAACAGGAGTTTGCGATATAGTAATAGGCACGCATAGGCTTTTACAGAAGGATATCGTTTTTAAAAATCTTGGAATTTTAATAATAGATGAAGAGCATCGTTTTGGCGTAAAAGATAAAGATAAATTAAAAGCTATGGCCAAAGGTGTGCATCTTTTAATGCTTTCAGCCACTCCTATACCGAGAACGCTTTATCAGTCCTTATCTACTTTAAAAAGTATGTCGGTTATAGAAACTCCACCCGTAGGGCGTTTGCCTATAGATACCAATGTCGGTCCTTTTAATAATAAGGCCGTAATTGAAGCCATAAGTTTTGAACTTGCCCGTGGCGGACAGGTTTATTATGTTCATAATAGGGTTCGCACTATAGATGCCAAGGTCAATTTTTTAAAAAAACTGATGCCGGATTTATCAATTGCCGTAGTGCATGGACAAATGAAAGGCGAATTAATTGAAAAGAATATGTTGGATTTTCTAAATAAAAAATACGATATTCTTCTTGCATCAACAATAATAGAATCAGGTCTTGATATTGGAAATGTAAATACGCTTATAGTTGAAGACGCGCATAAACTTGGTTTGGCGCAACTTTATCAATTGCGCGGTAGAATAGGTAGAGAAAGTCAAAAGGCTTATTGTTATCTTTTCTATCCTCCATGGCTTAATGCTGCGGGCGGAACGCCAAAGGTGTCAGGCAATAGAAAATATAAAAAAGAGCAGGAATATTTTGAGGATGAATCTGACTCAGGTGAAATGATAAGTAAAATAGCTATGAAAAGATTGAGCGCTTTAGAGGAATTTACGGAACTTGGCTCTGGCTTCAGGCTGGCGATGCGCGATCTTGAAATTAGAGGGTCGGGAGATCTTCTCGGTTCAAAACAACATGGATTTATAAACTCCATAGGCCTTGATTTATATATAAAATTGCTCAATGGAGAAGTTGATAGGCTTAAGGGAAAAGTTATTAAAAAAGAGGCCGAAGAAATTGAAATAGATTTAAAGGTTCCCGCTTTTATTCCGTCTGATTATATAAATGATGATATGGAAAGGCTTAATTTTTATAAAAAACTTCTCAATGCTAAACTTGAAGACATAAATAATTTAGTAAAAGAATTGGAAGATTTATCGGGTTCAGTGCCCGTGCCACTTAAAAATTTTGCTGAAATATTAAAGCTCAGAAAATCATTGGCAAATCACGACGTAAGGTCTGTTAATCAAAAAGAAAGTTCCATTGAAATTTTCTTTAAACCGAAATCACCCATAGATATGACTGTATTAACAAAGTGGGGAGATATGTTTAAAGAGAATATAATTTTTGTGCCTTCAAAATTTGGCGATGGTATTAAAATAAATTCAGTTGATAAGCCTATAAAAACAGTGAAAGATGTTATGAAAGTTTTTGCTTCAAAGAAATAATGGCGTTTACTGTTAAACTGTATCGTTGTCGCTTTTTTGCGTCAGTTTATTGCTATGGCTTTACCCCTAAAAACCTGCTAAAATATATAGAGTAAAGAAAGTCTGAGAGTCTTGGAGTCAAAGGGTCAATTAGACTTTTTTTGTAGAGTGACAATATGGGGGCGAATAGGTTCGACGGGTGCTCATCATGTCAAAGTTGCAGGCCATGGTTGACCAGGCCATGTTAAACAGGGTCAAAACAACAAGTGCCAACTCAAACGAGATGGCTTGGGCTCACGCTTAAGTGAGCCTCGCTTGCGGGTCTAAGTCTGCGGGATTCGTGGAGCGTTACTAAGTGGACTGCTGCTTTAAAGGCGCGCTTCGTCTTTTAAAGCAAAAGACTCACGAAGCTTTGAACTGTTCATGTCGCCTTGAGCTCAGAACAGTTCGAGACAAAATCAGGGCTAAGCCTGTAGTGGCTCTGGCATATGGTATTCGGACCCGGGTGCGAATCCCGGCGCCTCCACCAAACTAAAAGGCAAGTCTTTAAGAGACTTGTCTTTTTTTTAAGCGCAAGGAGCGAAGTCGGCGCCGGTCCCCGGCACGGCTGCATGAGTTCTAAACGCTAGTGCAACAAAAAAGTTAAAAGTCTGTT
>CAZHQC010000010.1:0-35387 GCA_964534135.1 uncultured Elusimicrobiaceae bacterium
ACAGCCTTGGTCGTCCGATAGGCATAGCCTCTGATACGACACTGGCACAGCCTTGGTCGTCCGATAGGCATAGCCTCTGATACGACACTGGCACAGCCTTGTCTACTATACTCTAACTAATGAAAACCATAATGCCAAGGGTCGTAGGACCCTATGATAGATAGGACTAAGGTCCTATATATGTTACAAATTTCAAATTACATATTAAGAGCAAGAAACAAAAATAGAGATATAAAACGACAGAAACAAAAAAAACAGGGACGCCATATGGAATAACATCTTCCTAATATGCCAACCCCCGTCGAATTACCCTACCACCTGCTTGGTCGTCTGATAAGCATAGCTCCCTGATACGACACCAGCCAGAGGCTTGCAAAGCATATTTTATAATAGCGCTATAGCGCCATAAGCGGGTGGTAGGGTTAAGAAAATAGTCAAATGCTTTCAATTTTTTATTTACTCCTTAAACTAAACGACGCATTATTATTCCATACACTTTATTTTCCAAAACCACAAATATACATTAATTGGCATCGTCCGTTTTATTACTGTCAAAACCGCCTTTGACAGAATCATCAGACAATGTCGTATTTTGAGAATCCACACCACTGCCCCCCCCTGCGCCACCCGAACTCATAAAAGAATAGGCCGCCACCATGAGTAATATCGCCGAAAGCCAAGGCATACCAAAAACAGCGGCTATAATAGCCATTATTAAAAGAGCAAATGGTATGACCCACATAAGCCATTTACTAGGTTTTGGGCATTTGTTAATTTTCTGTCCATCGTAAGTGCTGGAACAATTCATCTGCTGATCTTCACCCTGGCATTTAGCAGAAAGCACCGCGGCATTGGCATTAAACTCAACGCATAAAGCTTTACCTTCATCAACCTTATTATTCCAATTGTCAACAGCTCCATGAGCATAACACTTGGGAGCACCACCCATACCTAATGCATGATCATCTATAGCCTTAGCAAGGCGAGACATTTCCGCTCCTTCATTCGCCTGCGCTTCCGTACATTCCTGCGCCACTTCCTGACGATCAGCAATGCCGGTAAGTAAATCTCCCGTAAAACCCGTGTCGGGAACTTCCGTAGAACCGCCATCATCCGTCTCCAACAGATCCGCATTTATATCATTGCCATCATAAGTTGAGCCCACATAAGAAGATTGATATTCAGGCGCGGAGTCTGAAGTAAGAGCAGAGTCTGTCATGGCATAAGCTTCGGCAAGCTGAAACATAGCGCGCTTATTGGATTTAATTCTGATATTCATATTATTTTTCTGGCTCCTGTAGCCCGCATTTTTCCACGCAAAACCTGATGCCTTACCCATTTTTCTGGCTTTCTTGACTTTACCTACTAATGGAATATACTTGCCGGCTTCATCAATAGTATCGTCATATTTTCCGGCATACTTATCATCAGCACCGCCATTCATTGCCATTAAACTTTTATTCATATACGGACTTGCTCCGCAGCCATGCCTATTGGCTAAATTGGAAACCATTATATCGCCGAGCATACCATTTTTTTTCATCATGCCGGCAACATCCGGCACTAAATTTTCAGCATTTATATTATGACTCGCTTTTCCGGCATTACTATCATCAGCGCCTTCCCCTGAACCTTTTTCATCAGAATCATCACCATCTTTAAAGATATCAGCTCCCCTAAGCATAACTATGGAAGAATGATCTCCTGGCGTATTTGACGACATTTTATTAAGTAATTTTTTCCAAAAAGAACTGCCCTTATCATAAGCCTTGTTTCTGGCAAAAGCCGCTTTTAAATCCTTTGCCGAATAACTGCCGTCAGAGTTCACATTAAGAAAAGCATTGGAAAGTCCCGTAAATTTAAGAAATGAAGCTACGGGAGCAAATTGCATTAAGGTTGAGATATTTTCTCTAGTGGCAATAAAAGGAGTAGCTGTTCCCACTACAAGCAAAGAGATTACAAAATATTTTGCCCGGTGCCTTAAAATCAGGAGCAAGGAAGCAAGAGCTCCCTTTCTTTTATGTTTGTTTATAAATTTACTGCCCATAAAACCTCCTTCTACGCTCTTCGAGCTACGAAGGACACGTCCTTCTATATTCTTCTCTCTACAAGGGACACATCTTTCTATACTTTAAAATTGGACTCAAAAATCAATTCTTAAATACCCAAAATTTACCGAGCTGATTAAATCCTGCTTATATATTATTCAAGGATAAACCTTTTTTATGACACAATTCTGCGACGGAAAAACCCGCCGCAGAAATATAATTTTCTAAAACTCTTTTGCCTGTTACTACCGCATTATTACGCAACCTATGTTCGGCGAATTGGTCGTTCGTACAAGACTATGTACTGCCGTATTAGAGGCTATGCCTATCAGACGGCGAAGTTTACAACATGATGAACCGAAAGGTTCGTGTTCCACAAGCTTTGCAACTACATCCCGAATTTTATCCTCCGGGAGAACTCATCATACCGCCAATCAGACCAATAACGCCGGCTATAGCCGCCATCCACAGAGGCGTTATCGCGCCAATTACTGAACCAGTCATACCCATAATCGCCGCCGCAATAGCTACTCCGCCTCCTAAAGTGTACACGCTTCCCAGCAAGGCTTGGCCATGCGAAGTCATTATTTGCAAACCATTCATAAGGGCCATAAGACCAAGAAGTAAAGCTATTCCACATAATGCCATACCAATAGCAATAAGAACCGCACCTATAGGAACACTAGCACGTCCCGCGGCTACCAACGCTCCACCTATTGCTGATAAAATGGCCGATAGCAGTATATACATCATTGCCTGTGAAGCCAGACTTGCCCAAGGACTTACATCAGTAACACCGGGATCATCATAAGTAGATTCCGTATATTCACCATCAGAACCACCTCCACCGGCCGAACCACCTTCATCTAAAGAAGGAGAAGTGACTATACCACTTCCGCCCTCACCTTCACCAATACCTTCGCCACCGGTAGCAGTTCCTTCACCGGTTGTTCCTTCCCATGCGGCATCCTGTGTGGATCTCATACCGTCAATTGAACCACCGGCATAACTCGCTTGTGTAGCTTTTATACCTTTAGCTTGATTATGAGCGCCTCTACCGTATATTCCTTTTTTACCGGCAGCGCTTTTTGATCTAAGAGACCTTTTTCCGGCAGCCAACATCTTGCTTTGTTTAGATTTAAACTTCGGCAAAGCTTGAAAACCGGCTCCTATATCGCTATTAAATCCTACTTTGGGACCTACTTGACCGGTGCCGAACTTATTGCCGAAACCACCCATACCGCTAAACTTATTGCTACCGCCTCCCATCGTGTTGCTTAAACCTCCACCGCTCATTTTAGCCAACATACCGGCGGCCATATTAGCGGGATTAGGAGTTTCCTGAGCCTTCTCATCAGCGGGAGCTTCACCCTCCGAAGCTTCAGCGCTTTTTGCCTCGCCATCCTTAAGAGCATTAGACTTTGCTTCTTCTTCGCCAAATACTCCATCATTAGAGCTTCTAAACATATCAAGAGAGGAACCCTGTTTTTTCTGACGAAGCCCTGAAGGAATATACTCTGCGCTGGCGGTTTTATCGGAATTAAAAGCTGACTGAGTTTTATCGGTAGTAGGATTCTGACTTGACATATACAAGCCCGTGCCAACAGCACCGAGAAATATAGCGGCAGTAGCAACCAATGCTCCCTTACCCGCTAAAACCCCACCTAAAAAACCCGTGGAAGCGCCTATCTTGGCACTGCCAAAAGCCGCACTCTTTCCGATATTGGCAAAGTTACCCAGCTTAGCGGCATTGGAAGCCTGTGAAGCTATTCCAGCTCCGCCGGGAGTTCCACCTGCGGGGCTAAGGCCAAGTTTGCTCCTAAGCCAGGGGAGAAAACCTCGTTTCTCCCTTTTCTTCTTAAAATTTATCTCAGGTAAATCACTCATAACGCCTCCTCAAAAAATACATTAAAAACTGTCTTAGAAAATTCCACCTGAAAGCGGAAATTTCACACCCTTCCCTAAACCATCAGGCGGATTTGCACCCGCAGCCTCGCCGACAGCAGTTAGTGCCTGATAAGCTTGGAATATCAAAACTGCTCCGACAGCCATATACATCATACCCATCCATTTTTGACCGTATTTTGACATCATCATCATACCAGCATATATAACAACTGCCGCTGCTGCCATAGCCGCATAAGCGCAAGCTACCGCGGCAGTGTACATCCATGGCACCGCTTTGGCAAACTTTGCCAAAAGTCTGGTAACGACTATAAGAACAGCGGATATAATCATCCCATACAGAGCCATATCTTCTTCTTTCTGCCATGGATTATCTTCTTCCGGCGCTTCCGGCTCGGGAGGCGGTGTGGAATTATTACTATTTAAACTTGGGTCACTGCCTTTTAGGCCGTCGCCATCAGATACACCGCCGCCACCAAGTCCGGCTCCACCCATATCGGGAGCGTCAACATCTCCTTCACCCGTTGTTTTACCATCAAAAGATTCTGTTGCAGTTGTTTTAGCTCCTGCGCCCGAATCGGCATAAGCAGCTTGCTTACCTAATTTTCCAGAATATTTCGCTTGACCATAAGCGCCTTTTCTATTGCCAGTAGCAAGACTGTATTTGGATGCTTTATTTATTTTGGAAGCTAAAGCGCCTTTCATTGAAGAAGCTCTGCCTATGGGAGCTTTATAGATTTTCTGAAACTTTGAACCTATACCGCCGGACATCCCGGATCCGCCCATAGTAAGTTTGGATTGACTACTACCGCCTGAAGAGCCAAAACTTGGTGCCTTTTGAAGTTTTCCAACATTGGCCATAGGCGCATTATCACCATAGTTGCCACCATAGCCTTCAACAGCTCCATCAGCTGAAGCTGAACCTAAATTATCTGCCCCCTCTCCATCAGCCGCGCCAACTTCACCCTCGGCCCCTTCGCCATTTTCACCAAAGCCCATACCGTCTCTTTTAGCTTCATCTCTAAAATAATCCAAAGAAGACGAGCTTGCCGCATCGCTATCGGCATTAGCCATTCTTTTAACGCTCGCACTCTCCACTTCCGACTCATAATATTGATTTTCAAATAAGCTCGGAGAATATATTGGCTTTGAAGATGGGCCCACAAAATTATATATAACACCCACACCGGCCGCTATAGTAGCGCCGCCAAGAACCATGCCGACTATGCCGGCCTTAGTGGCAAATAAACCGCCAATACCCGATAACATACCGCTAAAACCGCCGGATGCCGCAGAACCGAGACCGGATGCCGCTCCGCCAGATGCGGCAGAACCGCCGAAAATTTTTGAAAGACCAGCTAAAAAACCGCCTTTCTTATTATTGTTTTCAGGTGCTTTCATAATATCCTCCTAAAATTGGGTTATCTATTCCTTTACTACTCTTACTCATCTAAAACTAGTCGAAACTAGTGGGTTCCAAGTTTTACTTTAGTGAGATCTTCCCCTGAAGAAGCTTTTGGATTTATTGCATTCGCCAGTACTGCTCCCATTGCCCCAAACATAGAACCTAAAGTCGCATTTATAATCATCTTCATTATCATCTGCTTGTACTGCTCATCATTGTCAACGGCTTCCTCAGGTTCACCCGGATCCGGAGGAGTAATATCACTCTCATTTAGTCCGGGATCACTCTTTTTTAAATCTTCACCACTTACCGAACCCGCAACAAGTCCGCTTTCAGAGGCGCTGTCTTCAAGATTGCCTATAAGTTCATTGGTATCAGCTTCAACAAGCTTACCAAAAGCTGACGCTATCCCACTTCTACTCGACTCTTCATTACCTTTAAGATTAACATCTGAAGCTTTCTTTCCTTGTTTCTGAGCATTATTGGCTGAAGCAAGCAATTTACTATTCTTTTTTATTTTACCTATAGGAGCGGCATAATTATCAGCAAATTTAGCTTTAGCATTGCCACCGCCAAAAAATTTACTATGTTTTTTTCCACTTGTACCCGTACTTCCGCCACCGGAACCAATGGATGCGACCTTATTAAGTTTTCCTACACTGAGTCTTGGAGCCACTCCGCTTGCCGAAGGTTTATATTTTGAACTTGCGCCCTTGCTTACCGCAACATCACCATCTAAACTTGCTCCATCGGCGCCTTCACTATCCGCCATACCCTCAAAACCACTGCTATAAAGAGATGAATTTATATCTTCGCCGGCAGTTGCGGGATTATAAGTCATTTCACCTGAAAGAGGAGAGCCGGGAGCTCCATTTTCATAACCCACTCCGTCAGATAAACCTCTTAGGTCAACAGACTTGGAACTGAAAGGATTTCCCTCAGGAACGGCAGTATTCCAGGCGGATTTATCCATCAAAGGAATACTAAACCACAAAACCAATATAATAAGTCCAACTACGCCACCTATGGCATATTGCATTTTTTTATTGTTTTTTCCCTTTAAATTAAGCATAACCCACCTCGTTTTAAACATAAAAAATTTGAACTTCCTCCGACACACCCCCGTAGGGCGTTCAGAGCGAAGCTTTTTTGCAACCACTATACCGTAGCAGACAAAACTTGACTTGTCAAGACCTGATTTTCCAACCTAATACATACTCCCAACCAAAACAGCGCAATTATTACTAAGGAAAAACACAATCCTTCTCAACAAAACCACTATCTTCTCCTTCTGAGGTAAAAAGCATATTCATTGCCGGAGCCCCATCCTGACCTTCATATGTTGCCCAATAATAGGTGTCTCCCTTTATATTATTCTCAGCGCAATAATCCGCATAAGTTGCGCAACTATACGCAGTAACCTCTGCCTTTTCCCCGGGTATTACCTCCCTATTGGCATATGCCAGCGCTTCAGGAGAAATCTTTGGCACATTTGGACCGGAACCAATATCGGTCACCGCTCCCTTAGTCGTACTTTTAAACATTGAATTTACTAATCCACCCATTGGATTGGCCGCATCTTTCAATGCCTTAAGCGCAGGATCTTTCGCTGTAGCCGCAGCATCTTTTTCGGGAGCGCCCACTTCCGGAATAGCTAATGTTCCTTCCTTGCCATCTTTTAAATCCAACACACTGCTACTGAGCTCATCAAGTTCAACGCCTTTGCCTTTATATGCCATTTTACCTTTAGCCGCGCCGCCGCCAATAAAACTTTTATCCCACTTGCTCTTTGCCTCCATAGATGAATTTGTTCTATGTGTTTGAGCCAAAAGGTTGTTTGTTCTTTTCATTGCGGCATAAGCTCTCTTACTTTCAGCTTTTTCAAAAGCGGCAAGACCGGTTTGACTTATATTTACATCTTCTTTCGAAGTACCTCTGGAAAAGTTAGATTTGCCGGCGGAAGATTTGGAACGCCCCTTTCCGCCGCCTTTGAGACCTCTATTTTTTGAAGAGAGCTTACCTTTAGGCCCCCTGTATCTGGAATCCCTATTTTTTATTCTCGCGCTTGCTCTTGAGGAAGATTTCGCGCTGCTATCAGCAGAAAAACCATCATATAAATCATCAAAACCTTCTGTCCCCACAAGACTGGGTTTACTTTTACCGAGAGTATCTTCCCCATCGGTAAATCCTAAAATTTCAAAAAAAGGCGAAACCGCTTTTTTAAAATCAAAACCATAACTAAATCTACTCTTTTTATCAAAACCTTTTAAATCCTCAATACCGCTGGACATAAAATAAAGAGACACCCCGCCACCAAAGACGAGGAATAATAAGCCGAAAAGTATTAATGCCTTTTTTTTAGTTCTTTCAGAATTGCTCATATTGCGCCCCAATCACTATAATTTGAAAGTTTAAAACGAACTACACAAAACAAAAACGGCAAATATCCGCACCTTAATGCCATTAACTGCGGATAAAAGCTGAATTTTCTTTGTACTAAAAGCATAGCAGAGGAAGTGAAAATTATCAAGACCTAGGTATACTTCTATTTCTCCAAAGTTTTATGTTTTGAAACTATAAGCTTTGCCAATTTATCAATCTCGGATAAATCTTTTTCCGTTGGCAAACCCTTAACCATAACAGGAGATAAAATCTCGGCTTTAATATTGCATAAAAGCGCGGAAAGAACTTCTATGGTTTTTCCACCCCAACCATAAGAACCTATAATGGAAATAAATTTAGTGTTCGGCCTTAAAACATTGGCAAGATACGCAATAGCAGCCACTTTTGGATGAGGAGCGGCAAGAACGGTAGGTGTGCCTATAATTACAGTCGCGCAATCTACAAGTTCCTCGGCGATTTTGCCTATATCGGAATCCGCAACATTTGATATTTCAACAGGGATATCCTTAAGACGCAAAGAATCCGCCAATCTTTCCACAAGAATTTCAGTGCTGCCATGCATACTTACATAAGCTATTAAAACCCTGTTTTTTGGCCCCTTCAATGTCCATTCTTCATAAGCGTCCAAAATAAAATCCACATGCTTATGTACGGGACCATGACCTGGAGCTATCATACTAATGGCTAAATCATCCAATTTCTTTAAATTTTCTTTAAGGTTGTTTCTAAAAGGCATCATTATCTCGGCATAATAACGCTTTAAAGGCTCATATATCTTTTTATCATTGGAAAACACATCGCCGGTTGCAAGATGAGAACCAAATAAATCACAAGAAAACAATATCTGATCTTCTTTAAGATAAGTGCACATTGTTTCAGGCCAATGAGCCCAAGGCGTAAATACAAATTGAAGTGTTTTACCACCAATATCCAAAATCTCACCATCTTTAATCACTTTAAATTTGTCTTCAGCGATATGCAAATGTTCTTTAAGCAACTCTTTACATTTTACATTTGTAACTATTTTAATTTTAGGATATTTCTCCAAAACCTTGGGCAATAAACCCGAATGATCCTGCTCGGCATGATTACATACCACATAATCTATGCTTTTAGTCTCCTCCAGATAAGCCATGAATATCTTTTCTTTTGCGGGTTCCGCGGTATCAATTAAAACGGTTTTTTCAAGTCCCTTTACTATATAGGAATTATAACTCGTGCCATTTGGCAATGGGATTAAAGCGTCAAACAATTTCCTATCCCAATCTTGCACACAAATACAATAAACATTTCTCGCTATTTTAACCGGCATCATAAACTTTTCCTCCAAAATAATCGAAACTTGAAACAAATCAGAGTTTAGCAGAAGAAAGGCTTGAATTTCAAGCAACTTTCAAAATCCTTTATTATCTCTTTTGAATCTTAACTTGATTAATCTTAATTTCTTCAAAAACGTTTTTAGCAAACTCTGAGAGACTTGAATCTCTGGCGCCCATAATTAAAACAATATCATTAGGTCCAACCAAATTTGCGCATTCGGAAATTATATTTTTTCTTTCGGCGAAAAAAACGGCTTTTTTCCCATTTTTATTTATTTCATCCGTTAAATCTTTTGAAGATATATCCTTGTTTGTCGTGCCCCCGACATAATAAATCTCAGGCATTAATAAAATATCTTTTTCCTTCAGCTGCGAGGAAAAAACTTCAATTAAATCATTCTTTAAATGTTTTGTCGGAGTAAAACCATGAGGCTGATAAATGGCAATAAGCTTTCCGTGAATAATATTATTTGTGGCCTCAATACTGGCTGAAATTTTAGCGGGATTATGGGCATAATCATCAATTACTTTAATTTTACCTATTTCTCCCACTACATTAAATCTGCGTTCAATACCGGAATAAGCGGCTAAAGCAGAGGCCGACTCTTTAAGGCCCACGCCAAAATCCTCACAAACTCTCGCTGCCGCTACGGCATTATGAATATTACAATCTCCCGGAACAGGCAATAAAAAATCTACGCCTTTTATTTTAAACTTTGAGGAAAAGCCCAAATACTTTTTGTCTATTGCCTTAAAATCATTATCCGCGCCTCCGAAAAGCTCGGCCTTTGGAAAAACGACGGCATTAAGCGCTGAAGAATCTATATATAACTTTTTTGTATGGCCCGAAAATTTCAGAAATATTTTTTCAATCTCAGCTTCATCTTTATGATCTTTTGAAATATTTAAAATTATGCCCGCATAAGGATGATAATTAACTATGGTGCCATCGCTCTCATCAGCTTCCACAATTAAAATATCCGATTGACCGCGAAAGGCATTACCCACAAAACCTTTTTTCTTTATGCTTTCAAGCGCGGCGCCCGTAATAATACTCGGAGACTTTCCGGCTTTTTCCAGAATTTCATATATCATGGCCGCCACTGTTGATTTTCCGCTTGTGCCCGCTACGGCTATTGTTTTAAATCTATCAACATAATCTGAAAGAAATGCCGACCTATGAATAATGGGAATATTCAAGTCCTTGGCTTTTAAAATATCAGGGTTCGCGCTTTCAACCGCGGTTGAAACGATAAGAATATCTGTTTCCTTGGAAATGCCACTTCCATTTTGTGGAAATATTTTAATGGAGAGCTTTTCAAGTTTCTGCTTTAAAGAAGAACTTCTATTATTATCAAAATCTCTATCCGAACCACTAACCTCATGGCCTTCCATAACGGCTATTTGAGATAAAGCGCTCATACCCGCTCCGGCAATTCCCGTAAAATACATTTTTTTTAATTTATCTTCTGCCATAAAACCCACTTTTATTCACCTATAAGGAATCTATTATTTCAAACTGTATATCAAATTTTATAATATATAGACAAATAATAATATGCGAGACAAATATGGAATGTAAAAAAAACGAAAATATGAAATCCTGCGCTTGCACTTATGAACCCTGTTCAAGAAAAGGTGTTTGCTGTGACTGCATAATTTATCATAAAAATATGGGAGAATTGCCGGGCTGTTTTTTTAGCAAAGAAGCGGAACGCTCCTATGACAGAACCATTGAAAAATTTATAAGCAGTCCAAAAAACCGCTGGACGGCGGATGAATAACAACGAAAGACCGGAAGACTAGAGGATTAGCAACAGCATAATAAACAAATTTTTATAAATCAAAATCTACGTATCAAAAGGGAAAAAAATGACAAAAAAAATAATAGCAACCACTGAAGCGCCCGCAGCCATAGGCCCCTATTCTCAGGCGACTGAAGCCAATAATCTTATTTTCATATCGGGACAGCTTCCCATGAATCCCGCAAACGGAGAAATGGTCCAAGCGGATATAGAAAAACAAACCAGACAATGCCTTATTAATATGCAGGCTATTTTAAAAGAAGCCGGTCTTGAACTTTCAAATGTTCTTAAGACCACAGTCTTAATGGCGGACTTAAAACAATTCGCTCAAATGAATACCGTCTACGCTGAATTTTTTAAAGAAAATCCCCCCGCAAGAGCCGCCTTTGAAGTTAAAGTGCTTCCAAAAGATTCTCTTGTGGAAATAGAGGCCATAGCCGCAAGATAAAACCATGACACATAAACATCCTCTTTTATCCGGCAAACATACGGGCATATTGCTTCCTTTATTTTCCATGCGTTCAAAAAAAGACTGGGGTATAGGCGATATAGGCAGTTTAAAATTATGGCTTGATTTTCTAAAGTCAGCCAATCTTGATATATTGGAAATCCTGCCAATAAATGAAATGCCGCCGGGCGTAAATTGCCCTTATACTTCCATGAGCGCTTTCGCTATTGACCCCATATATATTGCCATTGAAGACATTAAAGAATTGGATGATGAAATAAAAGATGAAATAAATTCCTCTGAATTTACTAAGAAAATAAAAGAACTCAGAAATGCCAAAGGCATACCTTATGACAATATTAAAAAACTGAAATTTCCAATTCTCTGGAAAATTTATGAGAGTTTTAAAAACCGTCATATCTTAAAAAATACAAATCTCGCGGAAGATTATCTTGCATTCAAAAAACAAAATAAATATTGGCTCGACGACTTTGCCCTGTTCAGAAAAATCAAAGACGACTATCAGAATATGTCCTGGACCGAGTGGCCGCATGGCCTTAAAAACCGTGAAACCATAATGATGGACGCCTTCAAAGAAAATCATAAAGTGGAAATTGATTTCTTTAAATATCTGCAATGGATAATCCACCGGCAATGGTCGAAAGCTAAAGAAAAAGCTGAAAAATTAGATATTAAATTATTCGGCGATTTACCTTTCATGGTAAATCAAGACAGTGCGGATGTCTGGTCAAGGCAGAATGAGTTTGATATTAGCGCGTCCATAGGTGCGCCGCCCGATGCCTTTAGCAAAACCGGTCAAAAATGGGGCCTGCCCGCCTATCGCTGGTATGAAGTGGAGAAAAACAATTTTGATTGGTGGCGAACAAAAGTAAAGAAAGCGGAAGACTTTTATCATATCTATCGCTTAGACCATATGGTGGGATTTTTTAGAACCTGGATAGTTCCCCATGATGAAAACCATGAACCCTATTTTGATATAAAAGATGAGCATGAGCAAAGAGCGCGCGGCAAAAGATTTTTGGAAGCGGTAACCACGGCCTCAACCTGCCTGCCTGCCGCAGAAGACTTGGGTTTAATTCCACTTTATGTGGATGAAGTATTAAAAGAGGTTAATGTGCCAGGTTATAAAGTTATGCGCTGGCAAAAGACAAAAGACCAGACAAAATATATAGAACCCGAACATTATGACAAAATTTCAATTGCCACCACTTCAACTCATGACAATGAAACCCTTAAAGAATGGTGGACAACAATTGATTCAAATGAAAAAAAACTTTTCTGGTATATGATTTGCGGCCACGACGGACCTCCCCCCGTTTTTAAAAAAGCGCATATTGAAATCATTAAAAAACTTCTAAAGGCCAACTCAGCCATAGTCATATTGCCAATGCAAGATATTCTCGGCACGGATGAAAGAGTAAACACGCCAAACACCATGGGCAATCATAATTGGAGTTATAGATTTCCCATTGACATAGAAGATGCGGGGAAAAATGAAAAAATATCCGAGAAGATGCATACCTTAAAATGTTTAATCAAAGAGGAACGCTTAAAATGAAAACTTTAAATTTTTTGGCTTTTACACTTCTCATCTCAGTTTTTAGCGGTTGTTCGCTAAATAAAATAACCGCCAATCAAACAGCCCAATTAATTGATACCGGACTGCCTTCCTTTTACCGTGAAACAAATACAAAACTTGCCAAGCAAGCTTTGCCCGCCAATTTAAAACTTATGGAAGTCTTGCTTGAAAGTACACCTAAAAATACACTTCTACTTAAAAATTTAGCTGAAGGCTATTGCGGTTATTCTTTTATGTTTGAAGAAGATGAGGACCCCGCGCTTGCTTCGGGACTTTATTTAAAAGGCATGAATTTTGCCCTTAGAGCTCTTGAAAAAAACCAATTATTAATAGATGGGAAAATTGACGCGGCTTTAATTCAAACTAAAGATGTTCCTGAAGTATTTTGGTATGTCTTTTGCAAAACCTCTTGGATAAATTTAAATAGGGACAATCCTGACGCCCTAGTGGAATTGCCTTTCATAGCACCCCTGGCCAAAAAAATTGAGGAGCTTAATCCCTCCTATTATTACAATGGCATCTATTCAATTCTAGGCGCTTATAATGTAATAAGACCTAAAATGCTCGGTGGTAATCCAAAAAAATCAAAAGAGTATTTTATTAAAGCCCTTCATGGTGAAGGAAGAGAATTCCTGCCCAATAAACTTATATATGCCAAGCTTTATGCAATAACCATGATGGATGAAGAAGTTTTTGATAAAATCATAGAGGAAATATTGACCGCCCCTGAAAACAAAATTAGTGAAATGAATCTTGCCAATGAAGTGGCAAAAGAAAAAGCTTTAAAATTGAAGGAGAAAAGAAATGAATTGTTTTAAAACCGCCGCCCTTGGATTTGGATTCATGCTTATATCATTAATGCCGCTTAATGCCGTTACCACAATAAAATTTGCATCTTTGGCTCCCGAAGGCACTTCTTGGCTAAAAACCATGCGGGAATTTTTTAAAGATGTGAGCGCTAAAACGGAAAATAGAATTAAATTTAAAGTTTATCCCGGCGGCATAGCGGGAGATGAAAAAGATGTGGTTAGAAAAATAAGAATAGGACAATTACATGCCGGCGCTTTTACGGGTGTTGGTATTGGCATAATAGCCCCGCCTATAAGAATTTTGGACATGCCTTTCTTATTTAGAAACGCAGATGAAATTGATTTTGTGCTTGAGAAATTCGATGCTAAATTCAGACAAATTTTTAACAAAAAAGGCTATATCCTTCTCGGCTGGTCGGAAGTGGGTTTTGTAAATATTTTCGCTAATACTCCGATTAAAAAACCTGAAGATTTATCAAATATTAAAATGTGGTTATGGGAAGGCGACCCGGTAGCTCATGCCACTTTCAAAGCTATGAAAATAAATCCCATACCGCTTTCCATAACCGATGTTATGACCTCTCTTGAAACCGGCATGATAAACGGAGTCTATACATCTCCATTGGCGGCCATAGCCCTGCAATGGTTTACCAAAATGAAATATGCCTTGTCTCTTCCAATAACCAACTCTTCAGGCGCCGTACTTATAAGCAAGAGAGCTTTCAATAAATTATCTGACACAGATAAAGATATTATGCTTAAAGCCGGAAAAAAATATTTCAGAAAACTTACCCTTTTAAGCAGAGCGGATAATAAAAAATCCATAACCACATTAAAAAAACATAAAATAATTTTCACCGACCCCGAATCCAAAGAAACAATTAAGATATTTGAGAACATGGGAAAGGAAGCCAGAATATCCATGGTAGGGAAATTATATTCCGAAAAATTAATGAAGGAAGTTGAAAACGCCATTGCGGAATTTAGAAAAGCGCAAAGAACGCAAAAGATTCGCAAAAGCGCGAAAAACAACAAAAAGACAAAGGTGGCTAAATAAGAAACTCTTTTAATCTGTGCTCTCTGCGAATATTCCGCGGTTTCTGCGAATTTATGAAATACTTATTAAAACTTGAAAACTGGATAGTTAAAAGCGAAAAGTTTCTTATTATAGCTTTTGTTTTTTTTATGGTAATACTGTCTTTCATGCAAGTGGTTTTAAGACTTTTCTTTAACTACGGCATAGTCTGGCTGGACCCGGTTTTAAGGCATATGGTTTTATGGAGCGGTTTTTTGGGCGCTATATTGGCCTCCAGATATTCCAAACATTTCGCGCTCGATATAGCCTTTAAAATACATTCTGAAAAACTCCAAAAAGCCTCAGTCTTTGTGGCAAATGGATTTACACTCGCTATAAGTCTTCTGCTTTTTTACGCGGCTTATAAATTTATAAGAGATGAAGCCTTGGCCAAGTCTATCGCTTTTTATGCCGGAAAATTTGAAATAAAAACCGCTTTCGCTGAAATCATAGTCCCGATAACTTTTCTCCTTATGGCGTTTCACACCTTTATCAATTCATTCAGAAATGAAGAAGTGGAGAAAAAAGAAGAATGATAACAGGTATTTTAATTTGCTTAGCTCTTCTCCTCTTCGCTCTTTTAGGCGCGCCTATCTTTTCATTAGTTGGCGCGGGAGCGCTTTATCTTTTCTGGCAAGTTGATATTGATTCTTCAGCCGTCATTATTGAAATGATGCGCCTCACAAGTTTGCCCGCTTTAATTGCCATTCCTCTTTTCACTTTCTCCGGTTATGTCTTAGCGGAAAGCAAAGCGCCTCAAAGACTCCTCAATATAGCGCAATCCTTATTTGGTTTCCTGCCCGGCGGCATTGCCATAGTGTCACTTTTATCGGCGGCAATTTTCACTGCCTTTACAGGCGCCTCAGGAGTTACCATTATAGCCTTGGGCGGACTTTTATATCCCATGCTTATCAAAGAGGGCTATAAAGAAAAATTTACCCTTGGTCTTATAACAACTACCGGAAGCTTGGGACTTTTATTTCCCCCAAGTTTGCCGATAATCCTTTATGGTCTTGTGGCCAAAATCAGCATAGGCGATTTATTCAAAGCGGCATTTGTTCCCGGAGTATTTATAATTGTTGTACTTTCAACTTATGCCATAATAACGGCCAGAAAAGCCAATATGCCGAGAAGAAAATTTTCTTTAGCCAAAATTAAAAGCGCCGCCAGAGATGCCATATGGGAAATTCCTCTGCCCATAATAATAATAGGCGGAATTTATAAAGGTTTCTTTACCGCAAGTGAAGCCTCTTCAATAATGGCTTTCTATGTTATTTTAGTTGAAGTTTTCGTCTATAAGGATTTGGATTTATTTAAGGATATTCCAAAAATAGCGATTAAAAGCATGCTCTTAGTTGGAGCTATTTTCATCATGCTCGGTATGGCCTTGGGCTTTACCAATTATATGATAGACGCGCAATTACCGGATAAGATTTTTGCCTTCCTTCATTCCTTTATTGAAAACAAAATTTTCTTTCTGATTATATTGAATATTTTCTTATTGGCAATTAATATGATTGAGATTTTCTCGGCCATAGTAATAGTGGTGCCCATAATAGTTCCCATCGCTTTGCAATACGGGGTTGATCCCATTCATCTTGGAATAATTTTCTTAGTAAATCTTGAGATAGGTTATATGACGCCGCCACTCGGCCTAAATCTTTTCCTTTCAAGTTCAAGGTTTAATAAAAAGGTTACCACTATTTATAAAGCGGCTTGGAGTTTCTGGCTCATACAAATTGGAATCTTAATTCTGATAACTTATTTCCCAAAACTATTTTTTATAATACCTTAAACTATAACGCGGAAAACAAATTTTAACACCCAATCATATCAATACCAAATAAATAAAAAAGCCCCGTGTAACTTCGTTCATGGGACCAACATTCTTGGTCGCCTGAGAGCATAGCTTCTGATGCGACACCCGGCATAGCCTTGGAATCTTTCAAAGTGTAACAAGTTCACTTTACAGGCAGATTCCTAAGAGCCCCGATGAAACCAGGGACTTTTTTTATTGGATGCGCCGTAAATTTTAATTTTGAAGAGGCTTGAAACTTTTTACAATAGCGTTAAACACATCAAAATATTCTTCCACATCCGCCTGTGAGGACCGGTAGTTTAAAACGTAAAAGCCCTTAACCGAAGGAATAACTATATTAATATCCTTTATGTTTACCGATTCTTTTGATTGTTTATTTAATTTTAAATAATCCTGATGGTCTTTGGTTAAATAAAAAGCATCGCCGCCATTAAGGATAATTTTCTTAACCGGGCCGTATTGCTCCTTATCTGTTGAAGTTTTACCGAATATGTTTTTTGAATTTGCGTCTATAAAATCCTGATAATTTGAAAACTCGCTATTATCGGGATAAAAACTAAGATAGATAATAACCGGAATTTTAGCGCCTGTATTTTTTTTCAGTTCAAGTTGAAAAACCTGAGAATCAGCCCCTCTGCTAACTTTCTGAGTCCAGCCTTCAGGTAATGCGGCTGAAAAATAGGAATTACTTAAAGCCGTTTCATTTTTGTCATGGGAAACGATTTTTGGCGCCGCGTCCAATTTATCGGTTGAAACATTCACATCGGCTTTATCACAGCCAAAAAACGCAAAAACAAAAATTAGTGAGAGGAATATTTTTATCATTATTTTGACTCCCTAAGAGGCGGAACCGAACTTAATAAACTATGAACCTTTACCACCACTTTTGAAAGAGTAAAGGTTAAATTATTCCCTGCCGTTACCTCCTGATAATGTTTATCATAATCGGTTGTCAATAAACTATCGCTTACTTTAGCTAAAGTGCCGGCGCTTATGAACTGAAGAGAAGATAATAATTCTGAACTATCCATATTATAGGCTTTATCCTTTCCGATATAGACCATATTTTCAACTTCCGCCCTTTTATCTTTTGAAAGACCTTCTCTTCTTGCAAGCTCACTATTTATGGCATAGATTATTTTGGAAGAAGCCGTTTGCATTGAAGGCATATCTCCATATTGAGTATTGCGCAAATTACTCTCAAATTTTGTCCCTCTTTCAGCATTATAGGCATTGGAAAGCTGAATTGATTTGGAGGCATAAGAATCATCTGAAACTTTTGATAAATTTTCAAATACATCCCGGAACTTTTCATCTGTTTTCACTTTCTCAAGAGTATATATTGCTTCCATGCTGGTTGCGCTTATTTCATCTTCCTGATTTAAGGGTTTATAAATTCCCTTGTCTTTGGCCCAAGCGTCTTGCATTTGAAGACCTGCCTGATGAACAAAAGTGGGAGAAATATATTTGGCCACTTCATCCAGTTGATCTTTATTTGCCATGACTGATTCCGTAGTGTAACCTTTCACGCGCATATATTCCCGGACCAACTCTGAATTAATGGCTATCTTCCCCGTTTTGGGGTCATATTTGCCATAACCATCAATAGAGGTAATTTCCATATCCAATTTTTTTGTAGCATAAAACCTGGAGATTCTAGCGCCAGCCATTGTATTTGCTACATTCGACATAACCGAAGTTCTCAGCATGTCGTTTAATATATCGTTTTGCTCTGGAGAAATATCCTCTTTGGAAAATGAGCCTCTTAAACCATTGACCTTTACTTTTAAAGCTTCTATTTTAGGTAAATCGACGGGAGCGCCTTTTATGGAATTTCCATTAAACAATTGACCAAGAAAAAACATCTGATCATCAATAGAAGCTTCGGCGGCAACTAAATTATCCAATTGAGTCTGTTGGCCCGTGCTTAAGAAAACCTCAACATCTTTCACTAAGAAATATTTTTCACCATACTTAACATCCTCATCTTTCATTTTTTCATCATAAGGAAGAAGAAATTTGAAAGCCCAGCTCTCCAAGTATTTCGTTTCCATCAACTTACTTATGGCCGCATTTCGCTGTCTTATATTCCATTTGTTCCATTCCTCTTTGGTAACAATCTTTTGATTGCCGCCTCTAGCTTGCCTCCAATCCACATGTATTTTATCCACGGATGTGCTGAAAACAATATCCCATTCGCGTATGGCTTTTTTAACAATTAAAATATTCTCATTTTTATAATCCACTCTGTATTTTTTGACCCAGGGAAGAAGTTTCTCAGGCTGAGGGCCAAAACCCATAGAGCATAAGATATTATCTTTATCATCTATTCTCTCACTTAGCGCGTCGCTTAATTTATTAAAATTATCTTCATTCCAAACAAAATCAAAGACTTTATTTAAATCAATCACGGCCTGTGATTTGGCTATTAAAAGGGAGGCTTTCTTTTTGTCAATAAGGAGATATTTTTCTTTAAATGAATCATTATCAAGAAATCTTTTTGCGATAACCGGACTACCGCTGGAAATATGAGACTCATACACCGATAAGAGATGTTCCTCAGACTCCAAAAATTTGACAGTACTGCTGGAAATACCAGTCTCTCTTGCCGCGCTATGAAGAGGCGCAATAAAAAAAAATACCATGCCCATTAAGGACATTATTACGGTTTTTATCATTTTATCGCGCAGTATATTCATGACAATTATCTTCCTAATTTGATAAACATTTTCTTTATAAAATCATCCCAATAGGTATCTCTGGCAAAAACAAAGTTATTATACTTATGGCTATATTTAAGTTCCGGCAAGTAAATCGCAAGTCCGCAGGTTTTATCAACATATTGTTTTTTTCCATTTGTAGCCTTATGGCTAATAACCAAACCATTCTCCACATAATCTCTAAGTTCTTGGCCTTTTTTCATAATCTCGGAATCATCGGGTAAAACAGTTCCCATTTGATTCACGAAATCGCAAAAATCTTTATTATCTTTAGTGTCAAAATTAAATGTTTTTTTAGCTATATTAGCATTGGCTATTTTAGTCAAGGCCGCATCGTCAGCCCTAATCATATTTACCCATGCATTAAGTTCCTGAACAAAACCGGGAAGATAAGAGGTATCAAGAGCGGACAAAGTTGAACCCGTTTTAACAGCGCATCCCTTTATGGGATCCGTTCCATTATATGAGTTTTGATATTTCTGGACTATAACTTTACCCAAGCCGGCCGCATCCATACTGGGTTTTCCACTTAAAGAACTTAAAATGGTGTCATAAGGATAACCATGACCGGGAATAGTTTCTTCCGAACCCACAATGATAGTGGCATATTGCGATAATTCATAAGCCACTTTAGCGCTTTGCATTAAGCAAGCATCAGTCGCAAAGATATCAAGTTTTTTGCCCGTATATCTATTGATTTGTTTTAAAGCATCTCCAAGACTCGCACCGGATATATGATTTCCGCTTATATCATCATAAGCGATACCGCCCTCGCCACCGCCATGATTCCAAACCACAAGCATTACTTTTTTAGCGGGGTATTTCTTTATATTATAAGTAGCTGACCTTATTAAGTGATTAACATCTCCCATATCATAGTTGCCGTACTTACCGTCAAATATAACGGGAGAAACAATATTTTCCGTATTCTCAGAAACAATCATAAGAGTTTGAGAATTTTCAGGCATGGTCAATACGCCGCCGGCGTCAGACCTTAATATACTACTTTCAACCACAACACTTATGGCATCGGAGCTTAAGCCTTTTTCCATCTCATTGATATCATTTTCAGCAAAACCCAAGGCGCCCAAATCATTGCTTGCGCTTATGAAAACCAAAATCAGCCATTCCTTTTGGGTGACTGCGGCGCTTTTGGCAACGGAGGATTCCACCAGTGTCGGTTGAACTTCAGCGGCAGCGGCTACAGGCGCAGAGAACGAGGACGCGCCGGATTTAATATCATTTAAGCTACCGTCAAAACTACCAAATGAGTAATCCTGCCCGAAAACGGCTATCGGCAAAAGAAAAGTTATTAGCAATGTTATGATATTTTTTCTCATGATAATCCTCTGCTTATATTGTATTGACATCTGTCAATACTACCAGGGCTATTGGGCCTATGAGTCAATAGGACTTAAGGCCCACTCCACAAGGCACTTTCTCTATGACTACTACCTTTTATAAGGTAACTGATAGATATGGTATATCAGCTTTTCCTTAACTTGTCAAGGTGCAGGACTCATCTTCAATAAACCTAAGATTCCATAAAAAAGTTCGAATATTATTAAACAATCCTGATAAGCGCAAATGTCATCATGGCTCCGAATTTTTAAACTAAGATAAAAAATATAAAAGTAGTTCTTATTTCAGATTAGTTAAAGCCATAGTTAAAAACCGATATTTTGCCAAGACGGTCAACTACGGCAAAATACTCTGCATCATAGACTTGCGGCATTATAAGAGAAAAAATCCAGCTTGTTTTCACGCTCCCGCGTCCCTGAGGCTTTACATCAATCGCAAGAAGGCGGAGTACGGTTGTCCGCTTATTTAAAAGCTCCCGCAGTTCGACCTTAATATTTTGCGCGGCTTCAGCAGTTATATCACCGCCATCACAATTATTTTTCAAACTATAAAGTATAGCGAGCGGACTTTCCTCATCGCTATAATCATTTAGGTAACTCTTTAAAGCTAATCTCAGAGCATTTTCAAATTGAATATTATTTTTCAATTCATCAGTTTGCTGATAAACACTTGCCTGCGTTATTTCGACATTAAGATTCGGCAAATTAAACTCTTGGCGAACTATATCTACAGCAGGCCTATATATTTCACTATCCGCGAAAGCGGTAGCCGGCGCAAAAAAAACAGCAAACGCCATAAGATGAACAATCTTTTTTGTAATTATCATTTTTAATAACCCCTTTTCATTTAATATTTACTTCTCTAACAATGTTGAAAAATCAATAAGACTTCGCAAGACGAAACCCGTACACAGTCAAACCCCAGCCCTGATAATCATCGTCACGATAATCCGCCCTAAGACGTTTCACATCACTACCAAATGAACCGCCACGCAATACCGCTGTAGCCCGCTTATAACCGGTATTCTCGGCCGCACTGCCGTCACAAGGCGCTCCATCATAAGAAACTTGATACCTATCCTGGACCCATTCAGTAACATTCCCCGCCATATCGCATAACCCCTGCTCGGTATTACCGGCAGACTTTGAACATACGGGCATAGTGCTGTTTAAGCCACAACCCTTGACGCCATTCTCTTTCATAACAGTAGTCTTGCAGGTCGGATTATCATTACCCCACGGATATTTTTGATTTTTACCTTTACTTGTAGCCGCATATTCCCATTCAGACTCGCTTGGTAATCTTGCGCCTTTAAATTCGGCATATTGACTGGCTCTAAACCACCCCACACAATTAACAGGATGATGCTTTAGTCTCGGCTTTTCCCAATTACAAGAGTCTCCGGTTTCAGGCGGCATACATTCAAGCGCATCCACACATTCCGCGTATTGCTCCACAGTAACCTCTGTTTTAGACATATAAAAGGATTTAATTGTTACCTCATGAACCGGATAGGCATCTTCAAAATGGCCCCACCAATTAAGGCTGTCGGTTCCCATCTGAAATTTTCCCCCGCTTATAAAAACCCAATTAATAGGTACAAAGGCGGGTTCGACTTCAGGAATATTTCCCTCGACATAGCCTTTACTTAAAGCCTCTGATGTCATTAAGTTTTTAAAATTAATATCTTTCGCCATATCACTAAAATCAACAGCATTAGCAAAGCAAGACATCGTCATCACAATTGCTAACATAAGAATTTTTTTCATATTTTCCTCTCATTGTTAAATTTTATTATCACTACACTCATAGTTTAACTATCGCCAAGAGCCTGAACATGAGACAAAGGGTCATATTAATTGACTAATATGGTCTATTTGAGTTTGGAGAGCAAAAGATACTTATTAGTAACATGGACAAAAAACTTTTGATTATCAAAGATAGGAGGCTCTATCAGAAATAGCTAAAATATGGTGAAAAGCTCCGCTTAACATATACCGGACTCTTAAATTGCTTATTGCTTGGAGAAAAACTTATGGCGCTGGACTTACTGGGAAAATCAATGGCTCTGCTTTGCGCTATGATATGGGCCGGCGCCGTTATTTTTTTAAAATTGGCCGGCGATAAAATACGCCCCTTACCCTTAAATATTTACAAAACCGCTCTCACAGCTCTCATATTATTGCCCTTTTTAATCCTGACCGGTATTCCTCTTATACCGGAGTTGCCCAATAATCAATGGCTGGCGATAATAGCCAGCGGTGTTCTGGGCATAGCCATTGCCGACACATTTTTCTTTGCTTGCCTGAACCGCATAGGCGCGGGCATGACCGCTATTGTGGATTGTCTGTATGCTCCCTTTGTCATGCTTGCGGCCTGGCTGTTTTTATATGAAAATCCCACCCTACTGCAATTGGGCGGGACAATAATGGTTGTCGGAGCAGTACTTGCCGCCTCTTATAAAAAAAATGGGAATCTGCCTCCTAAGAAAATTATCATCGGTATTTCATATGGCATAGCGGGCATAGCGGTTATGGCTATTAGCATCATACTTATGCGCCCTGCCCTTAATATTACCTCACTGTTTTGGGTTATAGAATTAAGGCTCTTAGCGGCTTTAATAGCTTTATTATTTATGTTCGCTTTTCAAAAAAACCGCTTAAAACAATTAGCGCCTTTATGGGAAAAGGGCAGTAGGTTTTATGCTTTTTGGGGAAGTGTGCTTGGCAATTTAATTGCCATGAGTTTATGGGTGGCGGCCTTTAAATTTACTTCCATTAATTCCGCCGCAATTTTAAATCAGACTAGCACCGTCTTTGTGGTTATATTGGCTACTGTGTTTTTAAATGAGCGTTTCACACGCAGGCGTTTATTTGCCACTATTTTAGCCGTCGCCGGTTGTCTATTAGTCCTACCCGGTTAAAAGAGTTAATTTCACACCATTTGCTTTTTATTAGAAAACATCGGTTAGAACCCTTTCGATATTTATCTTTAGGACCAGGATCGGCACGAACCAATCCCCTTTTTTTTCTCCCTATCATTATTAATCTCTTTATTTCAACCATATTCCACCCTCGCAAATTGCCAATGCAATCTGCGAAATATTAAAGGGTGTTCCATTGGGAACAGCACAACTTTGACTCTAAGGTGGAATATGGTTAATTCTTTGCCGTTAAATCATTCACTATTTTTTTACACGCTTTTTTTAAATCTCTTGAAGAATTCGAGTTTTCATTATTATTCTCCCTTATTTTAATTCATCCAGGGCGATTTCCTCCGCGAGTTTAATGGCCGCCTTATACAACCCTTCAATACTGGATGAGGTTGTGGTAAAAGATTTATCCTGAGCGCCGGTTTCAACATCTATAATCTTGATAGTAAGCGCATATCTTCCACCAAGCCGCGCAGCCGAAATATAAAAGATTTTCTTAACGCCAAGTAGTTTTCCCGCTTCTACCGCGCAATCATTATCAGCGCAAACTGAATATTGAAAAACTTGCTCTTTAAGCACTTGTTCAGTTTGTTCGCGCGCCACAATCTGCAAATACGGACTTGTTCCAAGCCGCGCGCTAACAGCATCAGCTATGGAAGCTGCTTGCTCCTCGGTTATATCGTCACTTGCTTTTGGCCGTAAAACCGAAGCTGTAATTTTCGCTCCACGATATACATATCCCATGGCAAAAGCCTTTTTCTTCATTCCTTTATTTTTAAACACTTTCGCCCTATCTGTATCATTATTGGAACCAAAATTAAAAGAAATGGTAAATCTTTGAGTTGTTTCTCCAAGATTACCCGCTGGCTGAAATCCATAATCCATTTCTATTCCTTTCCATTTCGTGCCCATACCGGCGCTAAACCCCATTTCATCGTTTATTCTCTTTATTCCTCCGCGCAATGACACAGGTAACTGAGCAAATCCATATTCAACACCAAAACCTCCGCTCAAAGAATCTTCATCAATCGGTTTTTGAACATCCGCACCAATAATTACATTATCCGTACCCATAGCAAATCTATAACCAATCCCGCCTCTTATAGTACGCGGCAAAGGGTCTCCTGTATTTTTATACTTCAATTCTCCATTTATATTTTGAATTCCCCCTCCAATTGTTAATCTATCGTCCAAACTTTTAAACATCGCTCCCATGTCAAATGTCATAGCATTGGCATTGTAGGCCTGCGCAAGTTCACTGTTCACGGATTTAACTTGTCCGCCGATAAATAAGGTTTCAGTTATATTGCGCCCCCATCCGGCGGATATAGCATAATCTTTTTGTAAAGTTATTTTTGAAAGATTCCCATTAATGTCATACATTTCTTCCAAGCCGCTGTCATAACTTAAATAATTAATGCCAAACGCTCCCACGCGGCCCGCATTTAACACAATGCCCAAAAAATTATATTGGCTTACGGCATCCAAACCTTTCCACATTGATAACGATATATGATGTCCTGTTATATGTCCCAAAATAGCGGGATTGATATACGCCGCTCCGGGTTCATTAATAATCGGCAAGTAAACTCCACCCATAGAAAAAATACGAGCCGTGGGTTCCTGCCGCAAAAACAAACCGGATGTAGTTCCGGCCCCGCCCGCAAAAATTAAAGCGGGAAATGCAATTGCAATCCATAAAAAAATAAATATTTTTTTTATATTCATCTTATTTCACCACCAAAACGCGCTTAGTCGTTTTAATACCCGGACCTTCCACACGTATTAAATAAACACCACTCGCGACCGTGGACCCGTCTTTGTTTTTTCCGTTCCACTCATCGGAATAATCACCAGCGTTTCTATCGCCTTCAAACAATGTGCGAATAAACCGTCCCATTGAATCATAAACTTTAACGGTAACTTTTCCGGGCGAAGCAATTTTCGTGGTTATATAACTTTTTTTGCCCTGCGCCGGATCAAATACCCCTTGATAAATTTTCATTTGTTCAACAGCCGGCGCCATAATGGTAAATGCGTTTAATAATTGCGCAGGACTATTGCCCGGCACAGTAACTGTAATATCCCATTGGCCCGATATCGCTCCCAATAAATTAAAATCGCAAGTCAATTTATTCGGATTTATCACATTTACACTTGTTCCATTAATATCCGTTTGCCCTGTTTTTTCAAGTTTAACAGTTGCTCCCGAATAAAAATTTGTACCATTAACTATAATTGAAACCGGGTTCTTGGCAAAAGAACTGGATGGTTCAATTGATGTTACGGCAGGCCCCGGCAGTGTTACAGTAAACCCGTTTGAAAAAGTATCGCCCTGAGCATCAGGATTTGTAACCACCACATTCCACAATCCGGTTGTCGCGCCGCTTAAAGGAATTGTACATGTAATTTTAAGCGTGCTTGCCACATTCACATCCGTAGCGTCAATATCAAATTCACCATCCTTGGTAAGCTTAACGGTCGCTCCTATTTGAAATCCCGTTCCCGCAAGATTTGTTATATTAACAGAACCGTCATTACCGCTTAAGTTGGGCGTAATGGCCGTCGGCGCCGGCGGAACATTGTTTACTGTAAATCCATTCGTCAATTGTCCTAATTGCGCATCGGAATTTGTTATCACAATATTCCATAGACCGGTTGCCGCTCCGGTAAGCGGTAGCGTACAAGTAATTTTCACAGCGCTGACCACTGTAATATCCGTGGCAGCAATGTCTGACTGTTCGGCCTTTGTCAATTTGACAGTGACTCCGTCCCGAAATCCAGTCCCCTCAAGATTTGTAATATCAACGGAAGAATTAATGGTTCCAGAACTTGGCGCGATAGATGAAATTACAGGCGGACTAAAAAGCGTAATTATTGAAATTTTATTTAAACTGAAAGCAATATCCGTTTCCGTTGATAATTTCACTTGAAAATAATAACTGGTATTAGCTACTAAGCCCGTAAAAGTTTTGGAAATTCCGCTTTGCGTAACGGAAGAACCTGCAACGACATTTGTATAATCGGAGTCGGTAAAAAGCGCAACGACATAATCCGCGCTTGTAATATTATCCCAAGACGCGGTAAGACTTGTATCGGTTATATCACTGAATGACGGATTTAAAGCCGTCGTAAATGCCGGTATATACACACTTGATAAATTTGAAGTAACAAAACCGCCCTCATTATACGCAACGGCATACCGATAATAAGTGGTATCTTCCGCAAGTGATGTTTCATCATTCGAAGTAACTCCGGCGCTTATTGAATCATCAATAAGACCAAACGGTCCTGAAGATATAGTGCTTCCGTAAATCTTAAACCCAATTTCATTGGATGAATTATCCGTCCAAGTCCAATTGATATTCTTCCCTGTTCTTACACCTTGAAAACTTGAAGGCATTTGAAGTTTACCGCGATTATTGCCTCCCAAAGCCAACGGATAACCTGTTCCCGTCCATTGAGAAAACAAAAGCTTTAAACCATCAACCCCGCCCTTATACACAATTTGTTGTTTGCCGGATGAATCAAATGCAACGGAAACATCAAAACCTGCAGCGTTCGCCACATCCACAATTTCACTTATCCATGAAGCTCCGCTTTTAAAAGCGTGATATAATCCGCCTGAAGCACCCGTATAATAGTAAACATGCGGCACACTATTACCGTCAAGCTGGAATGATTTTGGATCATATGCATAACTTAGAATAGCTTCCGGAGATGTCCAATTGTTCCCATCCCACCTGATATATTTTGAACCACCCGAAGCATAAACAAAATGCGGATAATTATACCCGTCAAGCACGAATTTAAAATATGTTCCGTTTGTTGGCGTTATAACCGAAGAATCAAAGCCGCTACCATTCCATGTAGCGAGTACAATGTCTTTGGTAAAGTAATCACTATAAGCTATATATGGCTCACTTTTTGAAGATAATGCTATCTGTGTGGCAAAAACACATGTGCCTGTAATTGTGTATGTGCTCCATGATACGCCATTATATTTGGCATATTTTAATGGCCCTTCGCCATAAGCTATATGAGGATTATCCGCGCCATCAATAGCTATTGACACATGTTTACGGGCACAATCTGCGTCTATTGTATGTGTCGACCATGATATACCCGTCCATTTTGCATATTTAAGAACATTCCATGAATCACTGTAATAGGCAATATGTGGATTACCCTGCGAGTCTATAGAAAGAGAATGACTGCATATACTATTGTTCCCTTCAATAGTGTCAATGGACCAGAAAACCCCATTCCATTTTGCGTATTTAAGTTGATTACTTGTGTCCCCGCGATATGCCACATGTAAATTCCCTGCAAAATCCATAGCAACCGAAGGCTGTCCAATTGAACCATGCCCCAAAACAATAGAATCCACCATAGCCGGAGTTTTATATTCCGTAGTAGAAAATTTTTGTACACGAGCGCCACCATTAGGATCAGCAATATATATATCACCATTACTATCAAGCGCAATACCCTCAACATTGGAAAACTCGCCATCAGCAGTTGAATTATACTCTCCACCAATCTTTGTAATAAAATTGCCATTATTATCAAAAATTTGTACTCGCGCGCCCCAACCATCAGCCTCATAAATATATCCAGAACTATCAATTGCTAATTGTTCTCCATCATATATCTGCCCTTCTCCAACGCCATATGTTCCAAATTGTGATTGAAATGTGCCGGATAAATTATACTTTGCAATATTGGCAAAATTACCTCCTTGTGTGGTATAAAAATAACTTTCAGCATATGTCAAATTATTTACACGTGAAGTGGGCGTCCATTTTGACAGAAAAGTTCCCGCGGAAGAAAATTTTTGCACACGCGAAGAAACAGAACCATCTGCCACATAAATATTTCCAGAAACATCTACGGTTATTGCATCCGGAAAACAAAATGTTTCATCCACTAATGGATCGCATCCTCCCCAACTTCCAAATTGTCCGGCATATGCGCAATTCGACGCATTAAATTTTTGAACACGATGAACGGCATTTCCCTCAACAACATAAAAATATTGTCCGGTAGAATCTATAGCTATGTTTTTTGGTTCCTCGGAAAATTGTCCATCCCCCGTGCCTTGACTTCCCACGGAACATAATAAATTTCCAGCTGAGGAAAATTTTGTCACATTATAATTACCTTGGTCCAACACATAAACATTATCAGTCGCGTCTATCACAATTCGATGTGGCTTTCCAAACGCATAATTTATTTTTTCCCGATAAGCCCAATAAGTGTCCGCATTTGCCACAGATAAAAATATTCCGAATATCAAAAATCCAAAAAACACGCTTACAAAACATTTATAAAAAAAATTTATTTTATTCTTCTCCGGCATTATAGCCTCCGCCAAAAAATGATATTTTTGCTTTACAACCAACATTCCTACCCAATCCACCTAGACCATTCCCGAATAAGAATTTGGCAAGCCAAATTCCCGATTCGGGAAAGCGTTTTGTTTTCCCAATGTGGGAGTAAAAAAACAGTGTTTTTATTCCAATATATTGATGCCCATTCTTTTTAAAGCGGATTTAGGCAAACGCAAAACCACAACACAACCGTCATCATTTGTCCATTCGCTTTTAACCACTTGTGCCATTTTAACGGAAGCATTAATTGTAGTGGCCATCACCGAATCGGTTTCTATGGCTTTTTCCACCATTATTCCACCTTCAAGCTGAACTCCTTTTATGAAAGAAAGCATATTGTATTGAGCGTTAACTATCGCGGCATTTCTGGAAGTAGCCATCCTTTGGGTTTTGTTTTCAAGACTTTGATTCGCGGCTCCCATGCCGCGCGCAAAAATATAGTTTTTGGTAATGCCTTCTTCAATCCATTCCTTTTCAATTTCTCCCTTATCAGAAACCATGCCTTTGTCCGGCGATGAGGCGCACCCGCAAGCAAATAACGCAACAAACATAAGAGTAATTGTTCTTTTCATTTTTATTCCCTCTCTTTACCAATTTTATTTAAACCGTTTTCTACTCTACAACAATTCGTTCCTGCCCGATTCGTTCCTACCATATTCGTTCCCGCATAATGGCGCCATAGGCGCCACGATTCGGGAGAGTGATATGGAAAAGTGTTTTCTCTGCCCATTTTTTGTATTTTTGTTGTAGAAACCCCACTGCAGCCTTACACTGCTATTATATACACTTATAAGTGTTATTGTCAAATATGGTTTTAACACTTATATATTGTGGATAAAGGAGGTGGTATTGAATAAACTTTAAGGCAACTATGGAGGAAGTATGAAGAAAAATTTGGAAATACTTGTGGGCAAGCAAATAAGACAATTTCGGCAAGAAATGGGCTTTACAATTGAAGAATTGGCTTTTAAGGCGCAATTGCATCCAAATTATCTTGGTGATATAGAAAGGGGAGATAGAAATCCTTCGCTTAAGAATCTCAATAAAATAGCTGATGGATTAGGCAAACCTATCGTCGAAATATTTTCACATATTCCGGCTGATAAATTAAAAGGAGCATCAAAAATATGCGAAAAATCTTCTAATTATCCCGACCCAATCCTACCCAATTCGTTCCCGAATAAGAAATTTGTAAAACAAATTTCCGCCTGTGGCGCCATAGGCGCCAATGTGGGAGAGTTATCCTTGAATCCAACCACGAGACTAAATATCTTATCTCTAATTAAATCCCTTATGAAAAACTCCAAAAAAGATCGCGAATATATAATTCAAATGGCAAAATCCCTCAGCAATCAATTAAGAAAAGAAACCTAGGCTCGGCAGTTTATGCGGGTTAAAAATAGAATTCTTTAATCTTCAATCATTGAAACTGCCCATCTTTGATAACGAACCAAATGTTTCCAAAGGCTATCAATATTCTTTTTTGTGTACATCTCTCCTTGGTATGAAACGCGGTTCTTCTCATTGATTATGCGTTCCAAATGGCGCATTCCTCTATTGCCTTGCTCATCAAGAACAGTCACATTACGCAGAAGGTCAATAACTGCCATGTGATCCTCTCCTTTACTTTTAACTCCTCCGAATTTAATTGTAATGGCATCCGCGTACGCAATTGCCGCATGAACAATAAGAACGCCGGCGGCATTCCAATATTCAAATTCTTTGGCTAACTCAGCGCCATGATAAAAACTTTCAGCCACGCGCGCATAATCAGAGTTTTTTGATTTCTGTATGGAAACGCGAGAATATCTTCGCGATGTCATATAAGAACATCCTTCAAGCGTTCTTTTAGCAAGTCAACACCTTGCGAAAGGATGTTCTCAAATAACGGATCCGACTTTTTGTATCTCGCGCGGGCATTGCGACTTGTAAACACCATCGGAGAAAGTCTAATCCCGTATTGTAAAATAAATCGTTTCTCGAAAGCGCGCGCCTTATTTGATAAACATAATTTGTTCTTCTCATCGCTAATAAGCAAAAGATCCACATCACTGCCGGGTTTAGACTCTTTTCTCGCGACACTTCCAAAAAGGGTTGCCGATCGAGCATAATCCCTGAATTCTTTTCTAATTGTTTCACGGATTGAGCGCGTAAAATGTTTCTCGGCTCGGAACAAAGGCAAAAGCGCGTCCTTTACCAAAATATGGTTAAAGTTGAGTCTAACAAGTTGAGTCTTTCCTGAACCTTGCCGCTCAATAAATCCCACAGCCTCCAGTTTACTCAATGCTTGTCGACACGCTTGATGAGTAAAACCGGCAGCTCGCGCAACTGCTCTGCCGCTCATACCTTCTTTACTGTCTTTAAGATCTCTTATGACAGCGACACTGCTTTGAGAGGATAAAATCCAGTTTAAAGGTTGCTGAAGAAAATTTATTTTATGTGTCATATGGCTATTATACCAGTCAAGTGGCTACTTTGCAAGCCACGCAATATCCCAAATCCTCTAACAAATATAGACTAAGTAAATTCGGCCTACAACCTCCTTTATATGCCGAAAAAGGTGGTTATCGACACACATGGAGGCGTCAAAAATATACGAAAAATCTTTTAATTATCCCGACCCAATCCTACCCAATTCGTTCCTACCCAAACTACCCAGAACATTCCCGCATTGGCGCCATAGGCGCCAATGCGGGAGAGTTATCCTTGAATCCAACCACGGATAAAAAGGCAAAGCCTTTTTATAGCGCGACAGCGCATAAGTACGGAAGTACGAAAGTGCGGAAGTGCGGAAGTTTTACTGCAAACAGAGCTAAACAACTTCAAACAAGAATTTGTAAAACGGAATAGCTTTTATTTTTTTGTCTATGTTTTTTTCCTGATTGAATGTTACCACATAGCCTTTTTTCAGCGACATTTCATCCATGGCATAAGAAAGCCCCTTTATCTCTCTTTGCATATTTTTCTCTGTTAATTCATAAGACACTTGAATGGGAATATATACGCCATCTTTTTTAATTACAAAATCGCATTCTTTTTTATTCTGGCCGTTTTGATAGTAATATATTTCCCTTATCCCGCTTTTCAAAAATTCAGTGAACACAAAATTTTCAAATAATTTGCCTTTGTTTTCTGAAAATTTAAATGAGACGGCGTTTATAAGACCGTTATCAGCGATATACGCCTTCTTATTGCTTTTTATTTGCTCTTTTATCTTATATGAAAATTTTTTCACTTCATAAAGTAAAAAAGCGCTTTCAAGCGAGTTTATGTATTCTTTAACGGTATTTTCATTGCTGCCGACTGATTTGGCCAAACCGTTATATGAATAAAGCGCCGCCGGAGTGGAAATTAAATATAAAGAAAGGTTTTCAAGCATTTTTGTATCTTTTAACTTCCTGCCTTCCACACAATCCTTAAATAAAATGGTTTCATAATAACTTAAAAGCTGAGTCCTTTTCAGTTCCTCCTCATCTGTCTTAAAAACTTCAGGAAAAGAGCCATGTTTAAGCATGTTTTCGGTAATATTTAAAACCGAGGGAATTTCTTTTATCAAATCCAAATAAGAATTTATTCCCTTATGCGCAAGTATCTCTCTAAACGACAGAGGATACGCAGTATCGTATACATATCTTCCGGAAAGCATTTTGGAATAATCGGATTTCAATAAAACCGAATTTGAGCCGGTTATAAATATTTTTTTAAAAACTTCCGCGTCATAAACGCTTTTTACAAAGCTTTCCCATTTATCTATGTGTTGTATTTCATCTAAAAAAAGATATTTGATTTTTCGACCTGTGATTTTTTCCGCCGTTTCCACTACCCGATGGATATTTCCAGGATTTTTCCATGTATCAAAATACAATGGATCTTCAAGGTTGATATAAAGAATCTCTTTTGAATTTATTCCCTTCTCTTTAAGAGAATTTATTAAAAGTTTAAACAATGTGGACTTGCCGCTTCTCCTGACTCCCACTATAATCTGTATCTCTTTTAACGCTATTTTCTTTTCAAGCTGTCCAAGCAAAGAACGTCGAATAAGCCCTGAATAAGCAGAAAACCAATGTTTGTTTTGTAATGTTATTATTTTTTCCATATTCATATTTTACTAATTTAAATTAGTAAAAACAATATATTTTACTAAACAATCCTGGCAAAAAGGGTTAGGAGCAATAAAAATTTGGCCGCTTGATACGCATAGCGTCTGATGCGGCACCTGCATAGCAATGGAAATATTTGTAGGCAAACGAATAAGACAATTTCGGCAAGAAATGGGCTTTACAATTGTCCGTTCGATAGGCATAGCCTCTGATACGGAACACGAACCTTTTGGTTTGGAACAACGAAGCTTTGCTTCATAAGATGTCGTGAACTATGTGAACGACCATCAGGTATCGGGAGTTATACGAACGACCGGCACTGCCATAAGCTTGAGGAATTAGCTTTTAAAGCGCAATTGCATCCAAAGCTATGCTGGGTGTCGTATCAAGGGGCGATGCCCATCAAACGACCAAATTATTTGGGAGATATTGAAAGGGGCGATAGAAATCCTTCGCTTAAGAATCTCAATAAAATAGCTGATGGCTTAGAACAACCTCTTGCCGCGATATTTTCGGGTAATAGTCCTATGGAAGAAACTATTAGGGGCGTCTCAAAAATACGCGAAAAATCTTCTAATTATCCCAAACCAATCCTACCCAATTCGTTCCCGAATAAGAAATTTGCAAAACAAATTTCCGAGTCGGGAAAGTTATCTTCGCAAATTTCCGATGTGGGAAAGTTATCCTTGAACCCAACCACGAGACTAAATATCTTATCTCTTATTAAGTCTCTTACTGAAAAATTCCGAAAAAGACCATGATTATATAATTCAAACGGCAAAATCATTAAGCAATCAATTGAGAAAAAGATAAGCGCGGCAGTTTATGCGGGTTAAAAATAGAATTCTTTAATCTTCAATCATTGAAACTGCCCATCTTTGATAACGAACCAAATGTTTCCAAAGGCTATCAATATTCTTTTTTGTGTACATCTCTCCTTGGTATGAAACGCGGTTCTTCTCATTGATTATGCGTTCCAAATGGCGCATTCCTCTATTGCCTTGCTCATCAAGAACAGTCACATTACGCAGAAGGTCAATAACTGCCATGTGATCCTCTCCTTTACTTTTAACTCCTCCGAATTTAATTGTAATGGCATCCGCGTACGCAATTGCCGCATGAACAATAAGAACGCCGGCGGCATTCCAATATTCAAATTCTTTGGCTAACTCAGCGCCATGATAAAAACTTTCAGCCACGCGCGCATAATCAGAGTTTTTTGATTTCTGTATGGAAACGCGAGAATATCTTCGCGATGTCATATAAGAACATCCTTCAAGCGTTCTTTTAGCAAGTCAACACCTTGCGAAAGGATGTTCTCAAATAACGGATCCGACTTTTTGTATCTCGCGCGGGCATTGCGACTTGTAAACACCATCGGAGAAAGTCTAATCCCGTATTGTAAAATAAATCGTTTCTCGAAAGCGCGCGCCTTATTTGATAAACATAATTTGTTCTTCTCATCGCTAATAAGCAAAAGATCCACATCACTGCCGGGTTTAGACTCTTTTCTCGCGACACTTCCAAAAAGGGTTGCCGATCGAGCATAATCCCTGAATTCTTTTCTAATTGTTTCACGGATTGAGCGCGTAAAATGTTTCTCGGCTCGGAACAAAGGCAAAAGCGCGTCCTTTACCAAAATATGGTTAAAGTTGAGTCTAACAAGTTGAGTCTTTCCTGAACCTTGCCGCTCAATAAATCCCACAGCCTCCAGTTTACTCAATGCTTGTCGACACGCTTGATGAGTAAAACCGGCAGCTCGCGCAACTGCTCTGCCGCTCATACCTTCTTTACTGTCTTTAAGAGCTCTGATGACAGCGACATTGCTTTGAGAGGATAAAATCCAATTTAAAGGTTGCTGAAGAAAATTTGTTTTAGATGTCATATGGCTATTATACCAGTCAAGTGGCTACTTTGCAAGCCACCAAGCCACTTGCATATTATTTTCAAACGCTCCCGCAGAAAAATTGAAAACCACGAAAAATCTTTTGACTATCCCAATAAAGAATATTCTGAAAATATTTTATCCTTAATTAAATCCCTTATGAAAAATTCAGAAAAAGATCGCAAATACATAATCCAAACGGCTAAATCATTAAGCAAGCAATTAAAAAGGAAATGAGCAAACAGCCGTGCGAACAAGCAGGCAAATGGGCAAGTATCGGAAAATCCGAAGGTC
This sequence comes from uncultured Elusimicrobiaceae bacterium, assembly GCA_964534135.1. Classification (GTDB taxonomy): domain Bacteria; phylum Elusimicrobiota; class Elusimicrobia; order Elusimicrobiales; family UBA9959; genus JAKLQJ01. The sequence goes on from CAZHQC010000010.1 coordinate 35,323, forward strand.
ACAAAACCCGACAGCAACTGTGTTGTCAAACTGTAGTTACAGCTTTCTTTTTTGAATTCCAAACA
>CAZHQC010000011.1:0-35286 GCA_964534135.1 uncultured Elusimicrobiaceae bacterium
ATGCCTGCGCGAAGGGTATTAGTAGAGTTTTGTAATATCCGATTATTTTTACACTAAAGCTAATATTCAATGCTACAAATGCATGCGCGGTTTATCGCGCATTAAGAAGAAGGCATTTAAATTTGCCTCTTGTGGTGGAAATATAAAAAAGCGTACGCAGGCCATAAAGTTTTTCTTTCCTTATTAATTGACGTATGGCTTTCAATTCTTTTTTAGATTTTACAGGCGCAAGTCTGTGAGGTTGTTTAATTGCGTTTAAAAGCGGTTGGGTTTTTCTCAGAGTAGTGGTTTCAATTAATTTAAATTTATAATCTTTTCCGGCATCTTCTATGAATTCATCCAATAGCTCATCTTCAAGCGGTTCAGCCGCGATAAAGGCGACAATAGTTTCATTTATTTCAAGCTTCTTTGACAATTTTTGGATTTGATTAAAAGCATAAGAAAAACCTTCTCCAAAATTAACAAGCGGAGCAATCATCCTTCTTAGTTCACCGCTTAAATAGAAAGAAATTTTAAGTATTTCTCCTTTGTAGAAAATAAGTTTTGTTCTTTTAGAGTTTTCCGCGACAGAAGATTCCGAGTTTTTTGCTTCTCTAAAAAAATCTTTGGCAATTTGACTTGGAACCGAGCCTGTTCTTGTTATTATTTTATTTTTTGTTTCCGTTCTATAAATAGCGTCTCCATTTTTGCTTATATCCAAATAATAATTTAAGGCTTTCTTTTTATTGGAAGAAATAGTCATCCATGCGGCATTGGAGGAAGTGTATTTATATTGGCGTTTGCGCGCGCTTATCCAGCTTACTGCCACAAAAACAAGAATAGTTGAAAGTATGATTATTTTTTTCATGAAGTCTCCTAAATTTCTCTATTTGGTTTTCTCTATGGATTTATTTTTAAGCCAATTGTCCATTGAAAATTTTTCACCAAATTTATAAGCAAGAAATACAAAGCAAAGTATTACCAGATTTTGAAATAATTCAAAAGTTGCCGAATTGCTATGGGCTGAACCGAAACAGCCACAATCGGCTAATGGAAGTCCGCGCATTATCGCGGATAGAATTAATAATTCAAAAAAGATAAAAAACAAACCCATAACTATTGAGCTGATTCTTGTAAATAAACCGAAAATCAGAAATACGCCAAGATAGATTTCAATCCAAGGCATACTAAGAGATGCTATGGTAACTATGAAGGGCGGAAAAGCTTCATAAGCTTCAATGGCAAATGCGAATTCTTCACTGGGGGCTGTAGCTTTTAGGAAGCCCGCATATATAAAAATAGTACCGGCTATTATTCTTGCAGTCAGACCCAATAAGTTTTTGTTTTTATCCGATAGTTTCACCCTACCACCTGCTCAGGTCGCAAAGCGAACTCATTAAAAATACCAATCAAAGATTGGTGAGAAGGTGGTAGGGTCATTTTTTCCTTCTTAAATATTCAAATTTTCTGACTTTGTCAATAAGTTGACGCGCGCCCACAGCTCTTTTTTTATTGACAAAAAAAGAGGGGGTGGCATTTATTTCCAGCATTTTCCCTTCAGCCATATCCATTTTTACGGTTTTCATAGTTTCAGGATTATTCATGCAAGCATCAAACTTATCTATATTCAAATTAAGTTTTTTAGCATAGGTTTTAAATGCTTCTTTTGGTAGTTTTTCCGTAAAACCCCATTCTTCTCTGTTTTCAAAGAGAAGGTCGGCATAGTCCCAAAATTTATCTTGCTGGCCCGCGCAATCGGCATAAGCCGCCGCATGCATTGACCATTGATGTAGGGATAATAAAGGATAGTGTTTAAAACTTACTTTTATATCTCCCTTAAAGGCCTTGAAAAGTTTGTGAATTATTTTATGCGCTCCTGTGCATGCGGGGCATGCAAAATCGGTAAATTCTTCAATATGTATTTTGGCATTTTTATTTCCGAGTATTCTAAATTCAGGGGCTTCGCGATGAGATAAAACATCCAGATGTCTAATAAACATCACAATAAAAGTTGATAAGAATATTAGCCCTGCTCCAATAAATATTTTTCTAAGTATTTCTTGTTTCATAGCCTTAGTTTCCAATTTACATATTACAAAAAATGAAGCTATGCTTCATAATGTGGTCGCCTGATGGTCGTTCGTATAACTCTCGACATTTGATGAACCAAAAGGTTCATTGTTCCAACCATAGCTCTATAGTGCGACATCCAGCATAGCCTTGTCGGTAGAGCTATGCCCTTAGGAATCTGCCGTCAGTCTTTAGACTGAAAGATTCCAAGGATGTTGGTCCCGTGAACAAAGTTACACGGGGAGAACGACCAAAATTTTAACTATGGTTATTGAAAGACCTTAACAATTTTAGATGGTGAGGTGGCGCCTTTAATTAACATTATTTTTTTAGCCGGAATGTTTAATTCTTTAGCAAGCAGGGCAATCGCCGCTTTATTGGCAAGGCCTCTTTCAGCCGGTTCTTTTATCCATATTTCATAAGTATCTTTTGATTTTGCGAATATTTTTGAATGTTTGGATTTTGGGTGAATTCTTAATTTATAAAATTTTTCAATCATAATATTAAGAGAAATTAAACGTCAGAGAGTCGAAATCAGGAAAAAACAAAAGCTTTAATGATTCTTTGTGTCCCTGTTGTTGCTAATCCTCTAATCTTCCAGTCGTCTGGTCATTTATCTTCTATTAGCGACTTAGAGGTCATATCTTTGGGTTGTTCTATATTTAGAATTTCCAAGACCGTAGGCGCTATATCGGATAATATTCCGTGAGTCCTTAATTTTATTTTTTCAGTGTTGCTGTCGATAAAAATAAATTCTACCAGATTAGTTGTATGGCAAGTTTTTGGCATATTTGTTTTGTAATCCCACATTTCTTCCGCATTGCCATGGTCGGCCGTTATCATTATTGTATAGTCATTTTTTAATGCCTCTTCAACCACTTGCCCAACACTGTCGTCCACGATATCGACGGCTTTTAAAACAGAATCATAATTTCCGGTATGGCCCACCATATCACAGTTGGCAAAATTTATAAGAATGAAATCATATTTAAGAGACGGGATTTCCTTTAAAGCTCTTTCGGTAACTTCAGGAGCATTCATTTGAGGATGAAGAGCAAAACTTGAGGGATCGAAAGTTCCTTTTATTTCAATGCGGTCTTCTCCTTTATAGGGTTCAAGCATTTTTCCGTTAAAGAAAGAGGTTACATGTTTGAACTTTTGAGTTTCAGCTAAGCGCAATTGAGTTAGATTTGCATCGGATATGGCTTGTCCCAAGAGATTCTTCATATCGTCTGATTCATCCATAGGGGGAAGGGCATTGAATTTAAAGGCGTCATAATATCTTGTTAATCCGCAAAATATCAGGTTGATTTTTTTAGAGCGCGCGCCAGGATAATCTTCTTCAACAAAAGCTTTTGCCAATTGAATGGCTCTATCTTGCCTAAAGTTTAAATGGATGGCGGAATCTCCGTCCTTCATGCCCGGATAGTCAGCTATTACTGTGGGCGGGATATATTCATCAACAAGCGGTTTTCCATCGGGATTTTTAAGCGAGTCATAAGCAGTTTGCACGGCTTCTTCAGCTGAGGCGCTTTTTTTGCCTTCTGCATTTACCATTGCATTATAAGTTTTATCCGTAAGTTCCCATTTCTCGCTTCTGTCCATGGCATAATATCGTCCCGTTACGGTAGCAATGGTTCCAAGTCCGATTGTTTTTATTTCATCAGAAAGTGTTTTTATAAAAGTTAAGGAACTTCTTGGTGGCGTATCCCTGCCATCGGCAAAAAAATGTATATATACGGTTTTTATGCCTTTTTCTTTTGCATGTCTTAAGAGTGCGAATAAATGATCTTGATGAGCGTGTACTCCCTCATCTTGAATAAGGCCCATTAGATGTAAGGCGGAATTGTTTTTAACGGCATTTTCTATCGCATTTTTTAAAGCGGTAGTTTTAAAAAGAGAGCCGTTTTCTATCATATCCATTATTTTTTTAAGCTCTTGCTCCACTATTCTGCCAGCGCCCATATTTAAATGTCCGACTTCAGAGGAACCTTGATAACCTTTTGGTAAGCCAACTGCTTCTCCCGCCGGTTCAAGAACTGTGTTCGGGTATTTTTCAAGAAATTCTGAAATATTCTTTTTTTTTGCATTATCAATGGCATTAAACTTATCAGGCTTGGCTATGCCCCAGCCATCTCGAATTATAAGTAAAACTCTTTTTTTCTCTGACATAAAATTTCTCCCTTAAACCGGCCAAATGGTCAGCTTAGATAAATTCATCTAAAGTTGCTCGTTCGCATCGCTATCAACATTTTATAAAGCACCGCTTCCAATATTGGTTGTTCGTATAACTACCGACAAGTCTATGGCAGTGCCGTAACGAAGTGCTATGCACATCAAACGGCCACTTGATGAAGCATAGCTTCCAATATTGTATAATTTCTTTTTAGTATAATTAAAATAATATTTTTATTTGCGCCCGCGCGTATTATTAGGGCTAAGCTGTTTGCGGTATAAATTATGAATAAAAAAATAATTCTGACAATATTGCTGGTTTTTGGTTTATTGCCTTTTTCATTTTCCAAAAAGACAAAAGACTACAAAGTGAAGAATGTTTTGGTTGCCACTTTTTCGGGAGTAATAAGTCCTGTTTCAGCGGAGTATATAAATCAAGCCATAGATAAAGCTAATGCGGAAAAGTTTGATATGTTGGTTGTAAATTTGGATACCCCCGGTGGTCTTGATTTATCCATGCGTTTGATAATAAAAAAGATTTTGGGCTCGAAAGTTCCGATTGCCATGTATGTTTCTCCACAAGGAGCCAGAGCGGCATCCGCCGGAGTTTTTATTTCTATGGCTTCGCATATAGCGGCTATGAGTCCGGGAACTAATATAGGCGCAGCGCATCCCGTAATGATAGGTAAGATGCCGTCAAAAGATGATAAAAAAGAATCTTCAAATGCTATGGAAGCCAAAATTTTAAATGATGCTTCAGCTTATATAAAATCCATAACACAAAAGACGGGGAGAAATGTCGAGTGGGCCATAAAAGCGGTTGAAAAAAGCGATTCGCTTTCCGCTGAAGAAGCTGTCAGAGATAATGTAGTTGACTTTATGGCGAATGATTTAAATGATTTGATAAGCAAAATTGATGGCCGTATAGTCAAAGATTTCGGTAAGATAAAAATTGACAAGCCTGTGTTTGAATATTTTGAACAAACCGACCGTCAAAAATTTCTTGCCACTATTACCGATCCTAATATAGCCATGATACTTATGAGCTTGGGCGCTGCAGGGCTTTTTATTGAGCTTTATAATCCGGGGCTTATTTTTCCGGGAGTCGTAGGCGCCGTCTCTTTAGTTATAGCCTTTTATTCATTTCAAACCTTGTCTGCTAATTTTGCGGGAATGGCTCTTATGTTATTGGGTTTCTTGTTTTTTGTAGTTGAGATAAAAGTGGTGAGTTACGGTTTGTTAACAATAAGCGGGGTAGTTTCTATTATTTTAGGAGCTTTGATGTTGTTTGATCAATCTTCTTTTGGAGGGTTATCTATTTCTATGAGCATATTGGGTTCAACTATTGTGGTTTTAGTGGCGCTTGTGGCCGGGTTAACTTGGCTGGTAGTCAAAGCGCATATGAAAGGGATTGTAACCGGAAGAGAATCCCTGGATGGGAAAAAGGGTTTGGTTAAAATCGCTCTTTCCCCAAGCGGTAAAGTTTTGATAGAGGGCGAGCTTTGGAATGCCGTTAGTATAGAAGGCGATATTCCCAAAGGTGCTGAAGTTGTGGTTCAGGCTATTAAAGGGTTTAGGATTAAAGTTAAGAAAGTTTAGTGACGTCAAAGAAGTAATGTCATGCACAGAGGCTATAGTTTGCCGGTGGCATATGATTTGAAACTTGTAGCCTATTTTATGAAGTAAAATATCGATTTTAATATTTGATTTTACAGGAGGCAGTTCAATGGGTACTAGATTTACTGAGAGAGCTCAGAGAGTGATACTTATAGCGCAAGAAGAGGCCAAGAGGCTTAATCACGACTATGTCGGCACCGAGCATATACTTTTAGGGCTTGTTGCTTTAGGTGAGGGAGTTTCAGCTCAAGTGCTTACAAACCTTAATGTGGATATAAGAAAGGTGAGAAGCGAGATTGAAAAAATAGTGGGTACCGGCGATAATATGATGCTTTTGGGTGAAATACCTTTTACTCCCAGAGCTAAAAAAGTTTTGGAATATGCTGTTGAAGAAGCTCAGCATATGGGTCATACTTATATAGGCACCGAGCATATTTTAATGGGGCTTATTAGAGAAGAAGAGGGCGTGGCCGCAAGAGTTCTTGATAATTTGGGGCTTAAGCTTGAGACGGTTAGGGAAGAAGTTATGAATCTTCTCAGTGAAAATGAAACGGAGCAAACAGGTCGTTCTGAAAAAGGAAAAGCTTCCGCGCAGCAATCAGCCACACCAAAAGGAAAAAGTAAAACGCCTGCATTGGATGAATTTGCCCGCGATTTAACTCAGATGGCCAATCAAGATAATTTAGATCCCGTTATAGGCAGAAGCACTGAAATTGACAGGATTATACAGGTATTGGGAAGAAGAACAAAAAATAATCCCGTTTTAGTCGGAGAGCCGGGTGTGGGTAAAACAGCCATAGTTGAGGGTTTGGCTCAAAAATTAGCTATCGGAGATATTGCCGATACTCTTGCAGGTAAGAAAGTTTTAAGTTTGGATTTAGCCTCCATTGTTGCCGGCACAAAATATAGAGGAGAATTTGAACAAAGGCTTAAAACCATAATAGAAGAAATAAGAAAAGCCAAAAATTCAATAATAGTTTTTATAGACGAACTTCACACCGTTATAGGCGCAGGAGCGGCGGAAGGCGCGATAGACGCTTCAAATATGCTTAAACCCGCCTTGGCGAGAGGAGAACTTCAGTGCATAGGCGCCACCACCTTTGATGAATACAGAAAACATATAGAACATGATCCCGCTCTTGAAAGAAGATTTCAAACCGTCATAGTTGAACCACCCACAGTGGAAGAAACGATTGAAATTTTAATCGGTCTGAAAAGTAGATATGAGGATCATCATAAATGTGAATATAAAGATGAGGCAATTATAGCGGCCGCGCAGTTGTCGGATAAATATATAACCGATCGCGCGCTCCCCGATAAAGCCATTGATATTTTAGATGAGGCCGGATCAAGGGCAAGGCTTAAAATTTCGGTTGTTCCCTCGGAGTTTAAAGAAAAAGAAGCCGTAATTGAAGAGTTGACGAAAGAAAAAAACAGCGCGATTTATAATCAAGAGTATGAGAAAGCGGCAAAAATGCGCGATAAAGAAAAAGACTTAAAGAAAGAATATGAGGATATGAAAAAGAAATGGCGCGAGAGCCGTGATAAGAAAACTCCGCAAGTGAGCGAAGAGGATATAGCCAATATTACTTCAAAATGGACAGGCATACCGGTTACCCGTTTAACTGAAAGTGAAACTGAGAAGCTTACCCATATGGAAAAAGAAATTCATAAAAGGCTCATAGGTCAGGAAGAAGCGGTTAAAATTATAGCTCAAGCCATAAAGAGAAGCAGAACGGGCATGAAAGATCCCAAACGTCCCATTGGAAACTTTATTTTCTTAGGACCTACCGGTGTTGGAAAAACCGAGTTGGCTAGAGTGCTAGCGGAATTTTTATTTGGAAATGAAGATGCTATGGTGAGAATTGATATGTCGGAATATATGGAAAAATTTTCCGTCTCAAGACTTATCGGAGCGCCTCCGGGTTATGTCGGTTATGAAGAGGGCGGAAAACTTACGGAACTTGTGAGAAGAAAGCCTTATTCTGTGGTTGTGCTTGATGAAATTGAAAAAGCTCACCCTGATGTTTTTAATATTCTTTTGCAGGTAATGGATGAAGGTCTTTTAACCGATAGTTTAGGACATAAAGTAAGTTTTAAAAATACCATTCTGATTATGACTTCAAATGTTGGCGCAAGGCTTATAAGTAAGGGAAAATCATTGGGTTTTGTCGCTCAAGACGATACTGAGAAAGATTATAAAGAGATGAAAGGCACCGTAATGGAAGAGGTGAAAAGAGTTTTTAACCCTGAATTTATAAACAGGGTTGATGATATTATTGTTTTCAGGCCTCTTACTGAAAGTGATATGGAAAAAATTCTTGAACTTAATTTAAAGAAAGTTGTTTCTAAATTAAAAGATAAAGACTTGAAATTTAATATCACTAAAGACGCTAAAAAGTTTCTTACCAATACCGGGTTTGACCGTAACTATGGCGCAAGACCATTATTGCGCACCGTGCAGAGACTGTTGGAAGATCCTATAAGCGAATTGATGCTTAATAATAAATTAAAAAAGAATCAGACGATAAAAGTTACTTGGAAAAAGGATGCTAAAGCATTAACTTTTGATTTAGCCTAAAGCCTATTCTGATTTACGATGATTAGAAATTATATTAAAAGAAAAAAACCGCAATTGTTTAAAAGGCGGGCGATTATTATTATCGCTATCGCTATTGCTTTGCCTTTGGCAAGTTTTTTCTTTTACAAAGCCAGTGGCGGTATTCCATTGGTCGGGAAGTTTACTTCTACGCCAAAAGTTCGTCCTTATAATCAAAAAAAATGGGATAAAATGGTGCAGAATTTTGAAAAAGCTGTGCGTGATTATCGTGGTAATGTGGGTATTTATTTTAAAGATCTTAGTAGCGGTAATGTTTGGGAATATAAGGCGGATAAACTTTTCCCTTCGGCAAGCCTTATTAAGCTTCCGATGATGGCGGCTGTTTTTGAGAAAATAAAAAATGGCGATCTTTCTTTTGATACTCAAATAAGATTAACAAGAAGAGAAAGGCGAGGCGGTTCCGGAACTTTAAAGTGGGCGCGTGAGGGAACTAAATTAAGTGTCATGGAACTTCTATATAAAATGATAACAGAGAGTGATAATACGGCTACCAATATGTTGTCGGATTATGTGGGTATGAATTATCTTCAACGGGAATTTTCAAGAATGGGTTTGGTGTATACAAAGATTTATCCCGAGGGTTTTAATCTTACTTCAGGCAGAGTGGCAAGAGAAAATTATACCACTGCCAGAGAAATGGCCGGTTTAATTGAGAAAATATATGACAAAGAGCTTGTAGACGCGCAATCAAGTGAATTAATGATGGATTTTTTAAAGCACTTAAAAACCAAAACTCGTTTGCGGCGCGGTTTGCCCATAGGTTGGGAGTTGGCCCATAAAACCGGTCTTTTGAGAAAGTCATGTCATGATGTGGGTATTGTTTTTTCTCCGCAAGGCGATTATGTAATTGCGGTTTTAACCGGCAATGTTCCCAGTTATTCAAGCGCTAAAAAATTTATAACAAAGATAGCCAAACATAGCGTTGACTATTATAAAGTTGAAAGTAATGTCGCCAATTCCAGAAAATCCAAATGTTCAAAATCTCTTTAAAAGAAATAAGAAGAAAATATTCTAATTGGAGTGATATTTTAGATAGGTCTATTTCTTATGCAAAGATTCCGTCTCAGAGTATTCTCTGAAGATGATTTTTCCAAAAGAGTTGCAACTGCTGACAAGAGATCTTTATTGTCTAACGGTTTATTGAGAAATAAATCGGCATGAGCCGCTAAATTGGCCTGCATTTTAGTTTGATTGTCCACATTGGCTGTTAAAATGATTACTGGTATTCTGCGGGTATCATGTTCGCTTTTTATTTTTTTACAAATTTCAATACCGCTCATATCCGGAAGTCCGACATCAAGCACTAACAAGATCGGATTTTGAATTTAAAATCCAATCCAAGGCCATTTTTCCATCGGAAGCTGTCATAACGAGATGTCCCGCTGTTTGCAGGATAGTTTGCGTTAATGCCATCAAATCCGGATCATCTTCAACAAGTAAAATTTTAGCCATATTTCCCCACAATCTCCCAATGAAAATGGCATACTACAAAATAGGGATATTTGAATGTGACATGAGTTAAGTTTAAGGAACAGGTTTTATCTAAGTAAAAAGGCAAGAAATGGTTTAAAAAATAAATTCTAATTATTTTTTTGGTTTTTATTGATTTTTAGTTTTGGTTTCTTTATGATTAATAAACCAGAGAAAATCTGCATACTCAAGAATTTCAATATCGGGTTTTTGCGGACAAGTTAAAGTATCTTCTGTATAGAAAGAGGCGTGTTTAAGTTTTTTAGTTCGGGTTTTTACTGAAAAAGGAATGCCTGCATTATAAAGCACGTGGCCATTGCCTGCTATTACAAGGCCGGAGTATTTTTTGTTTTCATTTAAGAACTCAGCCATCTTTGAGCCCATAACTTCATTCCAAGCTGACATGGAAGCCAGATAATTTTCAAATTTAAACATTCCTGACATGGGGCCATTCTCAAAAGAAGCTTTAAGAAAATCCAAATATTTTTCATTCGTGGAAATATGGATATTTTCAGGTAGTAATTTTCTGTCCTCAGGGCTAAGGCCTTTAATGCCGACTCTGGCTATTTTTGCAACTATTTTTTTAGGTAGATTAAGGGCTAAGGCTTTGAGTTTTTTATTGCGCACGAAATCAAATAAAGGTTTATAGAGATTAAAATCAAAGCCCCATTCTTTTTTCCAATTTGCTTTCTCCAAGAAATCAGTTTCGGTTATTTTTCCTTCGGCATAATCATCAAGAATAGGCTGAAGTGTAAAATTAAGCATTTCAAAGCCAACCGCTATCTTATCTTCCTTTGTCAAATAGAGGAGTTTAAGAGCTTTAAGTTGAGCCATATGGTCTTTTATTTGGTCATGGCTTTCTCCTACATAAACCATATCGCTTAAGCCTATATGTTTCTCCAAGTCTTTAAGATTTATTTTCTTTTGTGATTTGGCTTGATACAGGCAGGAACCGGGAGTATTTGTTTTTAATGGTTTTGGATTTAAATTGGTCACCCTACTACTCGCTTGACCGTCTGATGAGCGTAGCTCCTGATACGGCACTGCCACAGGCTTGTGTGTCATATTTGACACACCTTTTGGTGTGTAAGCGGGTGGTAGGGTCATTGCTTGAGAGGATAGGCATATAAATAGAATTATTGTCAAAATATATTTTATCATAAACAAATTATATTAAATTTATAGACTGGCTACATATTTGGTAGTATAATATACAGATATCAAAATTTTTCGGAGGGTATATGTCTAAAGAAGGTAAAGAAAGAGCCTTAGATGTGGCTTTATTACAAATAGAAAAGCTTTATGGAAAAGAAGCTATTATGAAGTTGGGGGATAAAACCAATAAAAAGATGGAAGTAATTGGAACCGGAGCTTTATCCTTGGATTTGGCTTTGGGTATAGGCGGGATTCCAAGAGGAAGAGTTGTTGAGATTTATGGCCCGGAGTCATCGGGAAAAACCACTTTAGCTTTGCATATTATTGCTAATGCTCAGAAAACCGGTATGGCAGCCTTCATAGATGCCGAGCATGCTTTAGATTCTTTTTATGCTGAAAAACTGGGTGTTGATATAAATAATCTTCTTATCAGTCAGCCTGATTGCGGCGAACAGGCTCTTGAAATTACAGAGAAGCTTGTCCGGTCCGGAGCTGTGGATGTTATTGTTATAGATTCCGTTGCCGCGCTTGTTCCTCGCGCTGAGATAGATGGTGATATGGGCGATTCTCATATGGGAAAGCAAGCAAGACTTATGTCCCAGGCTTTAAGGAAGCTTACCGCCATAGTTTCAAGCACCAAAACCACTATAATTTTTATCAATCAGATAAGACATAAAATAGGTGTGATGTTTGGAAGCCCCGAAACAACTACGGGTGGCTTGGCTTTGAAGTTTTATGCTTCAGTTAGAATGGATATTCGCAGAATAGAAACTCTTAAAAAGGGAGATGTTGTGACAGGTTCCAGAATAAGAGTTAAGATTGTTAAAAATAAAGTTGCTCCTCCTTACCGAAGAGCGGAATTTGAAATGATTCATGGTGAGGGTATTAGCGCTGAGAGTTGTCTTTTAGATATGGGAGTTGAAACCGGAATTATAGATAAGGCAGGAAGCTGGTATATATATAAGGGAGATAGAATTGGTCAAGGCAGAGACAATGCCAGAATCTATCTTAAGGAAAATCCCGATAAAGCTAAGGAATTAGATCTCAGTTTGCGTGAAAAATTCTTAGATTCCAAAGGTAATGTAGGTGAGAAAAAGAAAGCTACAAAAAAAGAGACAGCTAAAAAATAGTTTACGCTTTTTATGAAAGAATTAAGCACGGTTTTTTTTAGGCATTTATCAAATGAAAGAGGTCTTTCAAGAAATACATGTCTGGCATATTCAAGAGATGTTAATTCTTTCGATGTTTATTGTGATATAAGAAAAATTGATATTAAAAAAGCCAATGCCGCTATTGTGGAAGCTTATTTGTGGCATCTTAAGTCTAAGCTTAAACTTAAGGCCTCGTCCATATTTAGAAAAACAGAGTCTATCAGGTCGTTTTATAGATTTCTTATGCTTGAAGGGGAAATTTCAAAAGATCCCACAAAAAATTTTAAAACGCCGAGAATTCCCGGAAATTTACCGCGATTTTTATCAAATAGCGATATTGAGACACTTTTAAATTTCCCCGCTCAAAATAAATTTTCCCTTTTGCGGACAGTAGCAGCCATAGAACTTTTTTATGCCACGGGCATGCGGGTTTCCGAGGCTTTATCTTTAAGGCTTGAAGTTATTAATATGGAGCAAGGCTGGATAAGAGTAATGGGCAAGGGTTCCAAAGAGAGGATAGTGCCTGTTCATTTAAACGCGATAAATGTGCTTAAAAAATATCTCGAAGTGCGGCATCAAAAATTTGGTTCGCGTAAAGTCAGCGATGAACTTTTTGTTAATAGAAGTGGCGGGAAACTCAGTCGCGTGCAGATGTGGAAAGATATTAAGGCATTGGCAAAATTGGCAAATATAAATAAGGATATCTATCCTCATTTATTTAGACATACATTTGCCTCTCATCTTTTAGGTGGCGGCGCGGATTTGAGATCTTTGCAGGAGATGCTAGGACATGTCAGTTTGAATACGACTCAAATTTATACGCATATACAGAAATTACAGTTGAAATCGGCGCATCATAAATTTCATCCGGACAAGCCCCGTTAGAGGGATATGGGCGAAAAGTTTAAAAAGGATGCTGAAGTGAGAAGAAGGTATAGGTTGGAATTACAGCCGTAAATATAATACGGTCGCCTTAATTTTTGATTGGCGACCTGCCTCTAAACGGGGTAAATAAAGGAAAATAAATGGCGGTTTTGGAAGAGTATAATGATTTTCTGGATTCTGAAATAAGATTCCATGATAAACACTGTTTTGAGATGAAGCTGGATATAGAATTATCTTCTCTTAAGAAGAATTCCTATAAAGTGGAAACTTATTTTTTTATTCCAAAAGCTCTCAATATCGGTCCGCGCAATTATGGTAAAGCGGATTTTTATAATAATACTCAGAGGTATACAAGATTTAAAACTCCAAAGATAAGTTTATTAAATCTTGTTAATCCCGATATTGAAAGTTCGCCATATAACAGAATAAGAAAAAAAACAGCGCTTATTTTGGCGGGAAATAAAGACATTAAAACTGTCAATGCCATTTACAATGAATTTAAGCTTTTTGGCTGTATGATAAAATCAGAGCTTAAGGATTATGGTTCTTTTTTTATTAAGGAATTAAATGAAGTTAGCACTACTTCTCGCGCGGAAAACTATCTTATTTTGGCAAAGAATTTAATGATTTTTATTGAAGATTCTAAAAAAGTCGTTTCAAAGGTGGATGCTCTGCGCGCGGAATTATCTCAGCCGATGATTCCTTTGAAGATTAGGGAAACATTTGGTTTTTTTGAAGAATATTTCAGTTTGATTATGGAAGAGGCTTTTACTTATTTGCTTGATGCCGTTCAAAAGACCGGTTATACTGAAGGTTTTGCGGCTTGCGAGAAAGAAATGGCGGAAATTATTTTATCTCAAAATAAATTTAGAAGAGATAATAATTATTTTTCTTTTATAAAAGATGAACGGCATAATGAAGTGTTTGTTTATCGGCGAGGTATCCTTAAAAAATTTATTTCAAGCGTTTTATATCTTAAGGTTGAAGTGTCCGAAAGAAAGGCTCTTTCTCAAATTTTATTTGGCATTGCCGCAGGACTTGCGATGTTATTTGCGGTTATAGCCACCATTTACGCTCAAAACAGGTTTTCTTTAAATAGTTGGCCTTTTGTTTTTATTCTAGTTGTTAGTTATATATTCAAAGACAGGATAAAAGATTGGCTTAAAGTGCTTTTTTCCAGAAGTATGGTGAAATGGATTTCCGATAGGGAAGTGGAGATTTTAGATCCGTTAAATGATAAAAAAATAGGGGTATTAAAAGAGGCTTTTAGTTTTATTTCAAGTTCTGCGGTCCCAGGCGATATATCTAAAATCAGGAATGTGGATAATATAACATCCATTGATGAAGATGGGAAACCCGAGAGGATCTTTAAACATGAAAAAAAGGTCGTGCTTTTTCCCGGAAAAATTTTAAAATTTCATGAACGGCGAAAAGATATGACCGATATTATGCGTTTTAATATAGATGGGTTTACCGCGAATGCCGATGATTCTATAGCTCGACATCGTTATTTGGTGGGGGCAAGCGGCGATATTGAAACAGCTATTTGCCTGAGGGTTTATCATATTAATGTTATTGTAAAATATGTTCAAGGATTAGGGCAAAATGAAAAGATTAATTATGACAGAATTAGAATAATTTTAAGTAAAGACGGTATAGCGCGAATTGAAGAAGTGAAAATTTAAAAAATCCGTCAGTAGTGATGGCGGGAACTTTAAACAAGGAGTTAGTATGTCTATTAATGCCATAGGAATTTTAGGAGCAAATACTATTGGAACCGGTATGGCTGAAGTTTTTGTGCTTAACGGTTTTCAAGTTAGAATTTACGATAATTTTAAGGATAGCCTCACTCTTTCAATGGCTAAGATAAAATGGTCTCTTGCTGCGCAAGGCAAAGCAGAATTATTTTCAAATATAGAACCTATTCAGGATTTTTCTTTATTTAAAGGAGCGGATATAATAATTGAAACGGTTGGCAAAGATTTGGATGAACGTAGAATGATTTTTAATAAACTTGCCAGCAATGTAAATCCGGAATGTATCGTGGCGGTTTATGCGGGAATTGCGCCTCTTGAAGACATTTTGGAGAGTTCCGATTTACCCGCGGAACAAACAGTCGGATTTCATTTTATAAAACCTGTTAAAAAGAATCAGCTTGTAGAACTTATAAAAACGGATAAGACAAAAGATGAGGTTATTGAAGTTTGTATGGAACTTTTAAGAAAGGCGAAGAAGACGCCTATTATGGTAAAAGATAATCCCGGCGCCATAGTGGAAAGACTATTAAGGCCATTTTTTCTTTCCGCTTTTAGGCTTTTAGAATCCGGCAAGGGACTCCCACATGAGATAGATGCAGCTTTTAAGGAAATTTCAAAAGCGTCCTATGGGCCTTTTGAAATGGTTGATTATATGGGTTTGGATGCGGATTATCAGGCGACAAAGCAAATATATGAAAAACTTTCAAAGCCCGAAAGACTTATTCCTTCCGATATGGAGCTTCGTTTGGTGCAATATGGTCAGCTTGGCAGAGATTCAACTATTGGATTTTATATTTATGAAGATGGAAAAATAGTTGGTGAAAATCCTATACTTTCCAATATAGTTAAATATCTTGGTCTTAAGAAAGTTGGAAAAGAAGAAATTTTTGCGGAACTATTAAGGCCGGTTATTGAAGAGGCCAACCTTCTTGCTTCTGAAATTATGGCGTCTGAATATGATATAGAAACCGCAGTTAAAATAGCTTTTAGTTGGCCGAAAGGACCGTTTGCCTATTCAAGAGAAATGTCACATCTTTTTAAGAAAAAAGTTGTTTCCGAGTTTGATAATTTAGATAGTTTTTAAATGATAATTCATAACAAGCTTAAGGTGGGGGAATATGAGTCTTGAATCTTTGGCGCAGAAAATCGAACAATTTTTTCCTGGTGAAAAAGAATATGTTCTAAAAAAGCTTTCCGCTAAGATAAAAAAATACGATTTCAAAAAAAAACCAAAAAAATCTTTTACCCAAAGAGATTCGGTTCTTATAGTTTATGGTGATAATTTTATAAAGAGAGGAGAAAAACCTCTTAAAACACTTCTAAAATTTCTAAATACTTTTACTAAAGGAAAAATAAGTCGTACGCATATACTTCCTTTTTTCCCTTTTTCTTCTGATGATGGGTTTTCGGTGATTGATTACCGGAAGATAGATAAAAAACTTGGCACTTGGAAGGATATTAAAAAAATATCCGAAAAGTTTCCGCTTATGTTTGATTTTGTTGTAAATCACATTTCGTCAAAAAGCGCATGGTTTAAAAATTATCTTAATAATGAGAAGAAATTTTCCGGATATTTTATAAATCGCTCACCCAAAGAAGACTTGTCTAAGGTTATAAGGCCGAGAAGTCATGCTCTCTTGACGTCGTTTTCCAAAAAAAAATCTAATAAGAAAGAATATTTATGGACTACTTTTAGCCCGGATCAGATTGACCTGAATTTTAAAGACTCTGATGTTTTTATTGAGATGACCGATATATTTTTGTTTTATATTTTGAAAGGGGCTTGTATAATAAGAATGGATGCCATAGCCTATCTTTTTAAGGAAGCCGACTCAAAGTGTATCCATCTTAAAAAGACTCATTTATATGTGAAATTTTTAAGAGATATCGTAGATACTTTTTCTTTGGATGTATGCATCCTTACGGAAACAAATGTCCCACATAAGGAGAATATTTCATATTTTGGCAAAGATGACGAGGCTCATATGGTTTATCAATTTGCTTTGCCGCCGCTTATAGCTCATGGGATAATGCGTGAAAATTCAATTTATTTAAATAAATGGGCAAAGACTCTTTCGAAGGTCTCAAAAAAGAATATATTTTTTAATTTTACAGCTTCTCATGATGGAATTGGAATAAGGCCGTTAACAGGCATATTAAGAGAATCTGAAATTGAGTTTATGAAAAAGAAAACCATTGAGAGTGGCGGAGCTGTCTCTTATAATAAAAATTCCGATGGATCTCAATCACCTTATGAGTTGAATATTTCATATATAAATCTCATCAATCCCAATAGTGCTTGCGTGAGTGAAAAGTCTTTAAGATTTATGGCTTCCCAGGCCATAATGCTTTCAATGAAAGGCGTTCCCGGTATATATGTTCATAGTTTTATAGGTTCTGAAAATTTTGTATCCGGCGTTAAAAAAACGGGAATGAATAGAACAATCAATAGAGAGAAGCTTAAATTCGAAAAACTTAAAAAAGAAATTAATAATGAGACTAACATTCGAAAAGTAATTTATGATAAATATTCCACTCTTCTTAAAGTTCGTTCTTGCGAGAAAGCCTTTAGCCCGTATGCATCGCAAAAAGTAATTAATTTTGGCAATAGGTTTTTCGTTCTTTTGAGGGGGGAAGGCAAAAATAAAATTTTGTGTATTGTTAATCTTTCGGCAATGCCTCAGCGGATTAAGGGAAGTATTCAAACACATATGATAAGTCGTCGAACGAAAGATATTATTTCAGGCAGGGTGATTACGGATAAAAAACCGATTTTAGAACCTTTTGAAATATTATGGTTAAAGTCTTTATAGAAAAAATTTTGCGATTTCTGCGAGTATTTTGCGGACTTTGCGATTTTTAGGAACATTATCTAAAAAACAAGGAGATATCTTATGGCAAACTTAAATAAAGTCATGTTAATCGGTCGTCTGACTCGGGACCCCGAGATCAAGGAGTTCAGCAATGGCGGCAAGGTGGCTAATATCGGCTTCGCCGTGAACAATCGTCGCAAGAACCAGCAAAGTGGTCAGTGGGAGGAGGTCCCGGTGTGGGTGGAGCTGAAGGCGTTCAGCAATGAGAACGGGCGCAAGACAGCCGACTTAGCCGAGAAATACCTACATAAGGGCCAGCAAATCTATGTGGAAGGGCATTTGGTGCTTGAAGAGTGGGCCGGCAAGGAAGACGGCAAGAAACAAAACAAGATGGTGGTCTATGTAGACAATATCCAGTTCATGGATAAACGCGAAGAAGGCGACGCCGGGGATGCGAATCCTTCAAAACACGCCACCGCCAAGGAAGTCGGAACCGCCGCTGAAGGTATCGACGAGGTTCCGTTCTAAATCCTTTACGGGGAAATCAGGGGGACATAAGTAACAGTTTAGTTTACCACTGAGGTTGGGTTCAATTTCGTTTCGCCGTTTGACGCGTGTAGCGTTTGATACGGCAGAACATAGTTTTTTGGCGGAAACCTTAGGCGCATTAATTATTTTACAGAGCCTTAGTGGTAAATTAATTCCTTGATGTATAGGAATTTCAAAGTTTTTCTACCTTGTAGTGTAAGGGGACGTTGTTGAATTATTGTTTTTTTAATTTCTTATATAAATTTTTTCCCTTATCAATAAGCCTTGAAACTTCTCCTGTATTGGGTGATGAAAAGGTTATAGGAAAATTTCTAAAATTTTTTTTCCAGCGTTGTTAAAGAAAGTTTTTTATCGGATTATGTCAGTAACATTTTCAGTCGAGGACGGGGTTTTCGAGTGTAGCTGGAACAACGAGCCTTTTGGCTCATCAGATGCAGAAAACTATGTCTTTTTGCCCCTCTGTCTCACTTCAAGATAGCAATTTGAGAACTTGGCCGTCTGATGCACATAGTGCTTGATACGGCAGTGGCATAGCCTTTCTGTTCATAGCAGTCCTTTGAAAGTCTAGTCCACCCATTCTCCTGTATGCTTAGGTCGGGTTCCGAACAGCCCCGCTTTGGTCGTCTGATGAGCATAGCTCCCTGATACGACACCCAGCATAGCTTTGAAAATATCACTGCCATCTTCTTTGATTAATCGCTTATTTTATTTTTTATAAGTGTCCACTCTCTTTCTATATTGTAAACTTATTGCTTGATTTGCCTGCCCTTAAAAAAGGAAGGTTTTATAAAAGCCATTTACACTAAAATTTTTATATATTTGTTTATTTTCTTATAAAATCTAAAATGTTCTGACAATTTTTAGCAATCACTTTTTCAAGACGAAAAATTCTTTTTTCCAATAATTCCATTTTCTCAGCTGAATTATCATGATGTATAGTTTTAGCGCATAAAGATTTTGCCGGCAAACCATTAAAATCATTGGCATAAAAAAAGGGACTTCCTTTCATTTTTACTTTGTAATGCCAATTAAACTCATATGGTTCTTTTTTCTTAATTTCAAAGCAATATCTTTTTCCATTTAAGGAATTGATTTGAGGATTATTCAAAATGTTTGATTTTAAATATTCATATGGAATCTTAAAATATTTTTTATTAATCGTGTCAAAATCACAACATAAAAGAAGATAATCGCATTTATCAAGCTTTTTTTTTGAAACACCAAAGGCCCAAAGTGTATCTTTTCCATGTGCCCCGGCATTTAAAGGATAGATTTCTGGTTCCGATTTTGATTTTTTATTCATAATATATTTCTCCTTGAAATGTTTTCGCGGTAAATTTGTGGGTTCTAATATAAGTATAAGTATATCAGCTAAAAAAACTGTTTTCAAGTAGAATTCTTCCGTGAAATAACTTATTTCTCAGTTGGAAAATACAATAACAGAGAAAAAAATTGTTCTCTGTTTATGATTTCAGTTAAATGTTATATATAACATTTAACATTCAATTATTATGGTAAAAAAACAGAAAAGGTACCTGTTACCTTTTTATGCTCATTCTTTATTAAAGAGGGGCGCCTAAGAGGCTATTCGTGGAGCACTGTGTGGCCATGGTTTAAATTCCTATAACCCAATAATAATATCCCCGCTAACATAATAGTTTTTTTCGTTTTTTTGTGATTTTCCCAAATAAACGGCAAGAACTACCATGCCTATCATGTAGCCTATAAAAATAAGTCAATCAAAATTATTCATTTAAAGCCCACAGCACTGTTAGTTATTATTTAATTCTTCCGTAAATATCGTCGAATCTTTCTATGTCATCTTCCCCGAGATAATCCCCTGTTTGAACTTCAGTAAATTCAAGAGGCAACTTTCCCGGATTTTCTATTCGGTGTTTTGTTTTTTTTGGTATGTAAATATTTTCATTTTCTTTAAGAGGGATTTCTTTTTCGCCCAAAGTCATCAGGGCTTCACCTTTAACAATGATCCAGTGCTCAGCTCTTTTATGATGTAATTGAAGGCTTAATTTTTGTCCGGGATTCACTATTATTGATTTAACTTTGAAGCTTTCACCTTCTTTTAAAACGGTATATTCACCCCAAGGTCTTTTGTCATGTTCCATAGTTTATTTCCTTTTCTTTATATATCCCATTATTCTGTAAATGAATTTTGCCGCGGCAAATTCCGTTATATGGGAATTTTTAATAGGGCTTACTTCCACCATATCAATGCCTACAATTTCTTTTTTTTCACATATTTTCTTAAAAAATCTTAAAGCCTC
This sequence comes from uncultured Elusimicrobiaceae bacterium, assembly GCA_964534135.1. Lineage (GTDB taxonomy): Bacteria > Elusimicrobiota > Elusimicrobia > Elusimicrobiales > UBA9959 > JAKLQJ01. The sequence continues at coordinate 20,524 of CAZHQC010000011.1, forward strand.
ATGCCACATAAAGCCGCCGGGCTGAGGCGTGCCTGTTCCGGGCATTACAGAAGGATCAAAACCATCGGCATCTATGGTGATATAAACTTTTGAAGTTAAACTTTTAAGGACTTTTGTTACTAACTTATCAATATCTAAGTTTTCATGCATTAAATAGGTTTTAACATTTCCGGAATTTGTGTATTTTTTTTCTTCGGGAGCTATATTCCTTATACCCACTTGAACTACTTTACAAAATTTGGATATTGGGCTCATAGCGCAAGCATGATTATGAGAGGTTCCCTCATATTCAGGTCTTAAATCGGCATGAGCGTCAAAATGTAAAACTGAAAGATTTTTATGTCTTTTTAGAAAAGGAGGTATGAGCGCTTGCGTTATACCGTGCTCTCCTCCCAGAAAAAAAGGGATGGAGTTTGTCGACTTTAGAATATGCCCGACTTGTTCTTCTAGGGATTTGAAAAATAATTTCTCGCTTTTAGTGCAATTAAAGGCTTTAAGGGTATAAATTCCCTCTTTCCATGTTTCTTTTTTTAATTCTTCATCCCATAATTCAAGCTGTAAGGAGGCCTTGAGGATAGCTTCAGGGCCATTTTTTGTTCCTTTGCCATAAGAGGTTGTCTTTTCATAGGGTATGGGCAAAACTGTAAATTTTGACTGTTTAGGGTTGCTAAAACATTTGTCAGTGACAAATTGTATCTTATGGGGTTTATAGGAAAATATTTTCATTGTCTAAATATTAAGTTACAAAAACGGCGGCTGATAAAACAGTCGTCCATGTTCCGGAGATACCGATGGCGGATTGTGTTATATCCGTTGTTTTTACGATTTTGCCGCTCAATTTCCAGATTTGCGCTTTTTCAGACCAAGTTGTTTCGCTGCCAAATTCAATGCCTTGTATAGTTGAAAGCATTAAGGCAGCCAAATCTTCAGCATAGTCTCCGGATTGTTCATCGGTTTCACCGAAGCTGTGATGTTCAGAGATATAGCCATATTGACTTCGATCTTTTGGAATTGCAAGACCTACGGAAGATGATATTAGCCTGTGATTTTCATTTACTGTATTTCGGCTCATTACGCAATGAAGTATTTGTCCTGTTTTTAGTTTGGTAACACCTTTTGAGCGTGTTATTACTTTGCAATGAGGGGGGAATATGCTGGAGACATGCACAAGATTAAATTTTGCTATCTGAGCATCTCTGAGGGCTTCTTCAAAACTCGCAAGTTTTTCTTTATGTCTTCCAAGCCCTTTGGTTAAAAATATTTCTTTAGGAACGAATATAGCCATAGTAATATTATTATATTAAAAAATCGCGCGGTTAAAATAAAATTATTTATTGTTTTGGAGAGATTTTAATTTTTCCTGATATTCTCGCTCAAGGCGTTCTCTTGAATTTTTGAATTCTTTAAGCAATTGAGCTTCTTTTTTATTAAAGCTTTCTTGAAGAGATTTTTCCCGTTTTTGAATATCCGAGATGATTGTTTGTTCTTGTTCAATCAATGTTTTTAGTTTGGTTCTTTCCGTTTCAAGTTGAGTGGTTTTAATTTTATGATTTGTTTCCAACTCTTTTTTTTGTGAGGCAAAGTTACTTTCAAGGCCTGTTTTAAATTTTTGCATCTTTTGATCTTCGGCGGCGATTTTATTATTCAGCTCATGGGCCCTGGTTTCAATATCTTTTTTAAGGGTATTAATATTTTCTGTAATGGTTTTATCATTATCTAATTCCATTATTTTATTCATTAACAGTGTTTGATAATTATTTTCGAGCTGATCATATCTTGATTGAAGAGTTTTTTCCTTCAACTGATAGGTTTCTTCCAGAGCTTTAATAAGCTGGGCTTCTCGCTGGCTATAAGATTGTTCAATATCTTCAAGTTGTTTTTTGTGATTGTTGGCAAATTGATTTTTAATATACTCAAACTTTTCAAAGTAATCGTTTTGCTGGGTTTTCTCATGCAGATTTGAGTTTTTAATAACATCCGCTATCTGTTCAAGATAATTCTGCTCTATTTTTTTAAGCTTTTGGAGATAATCTTTCTCGATGGTTTGCCTGAGGTCTTTTGATTTTGTCAGATTCTCTCTGATTAATGATTGGCGCTCATCTTCTTTTCTATCAAGCGCTATATTAAGTTCTTCCATACTTTCTTTGAGTTTCAACTTTTCTTCTTGAATCAGATTTTTTTCATTTATAAGCGCTTTGTTTTTTTTACGTAAAATACTATTGGAGTTTTCTTGTTCGTCTGTTTGCGTGTCAAAATTGTTCTTAATTTTTTCGCTTTTCGTTTTTAGGGCCTCATTAAAAGAGGTTTGGATGTTTTTTTCAATTTCCACACAGCGGGTTTTAAGAAAATTATCCTTTTCAGTTAGCATAGCTTCATAATATTTTTTTATTTCTGACAGGTCATTTTCAAATTCCGTTTTTATAGCGTTTATTTCGAGAGAATGAGTTTCCTGTTCTTTTAAGGAACGGGAGCTGAGAGTTTCTATGGTGCTCTTAAAGCTTTTTGCCGTTTCCAGTTCTTTTTCCTTTAAAGCTCGCAAAAATTTATCTTCGAGCTTTGCGGCTTGATTAATTAGAAATTCTTTTTGTTTTTCTATCGCTTGTTCTTTTATTTTTAAGCGTTTGGATAAACGGCTTTCCTCAAGCTCGAATTTTCTCTGATAATCTTCTTTTATCTCTTCTTCTTTTTTTTCAAATTCCAAATCAAGGGTTTTTGTTTTTTCAGCAAATTCAATTTCAAGATCGTTTTTAAAGTTTTTGCTTATTTTATTTTTTTGATTTAAGGTTTTAAGGTTATTTTGATTGGTTTCCTTTAGTAAAAGTTCAAGGTTTTTGTTTTTATCTTCAAGACCTTGAATTGTTTTAAGCAGAGAGTCTTTTTGTTCATCAAGACCTGTGTTTTGTCTGTTGAAATCTTCTATTTTTTTTGAAAGATTTTTTTCTTTAAGATTAAATGATTCTTCCAAAGATTGCTTGAGAAGGAGATATCTTTGTTCTATATTGGTTTCAAGTTCTGCTTCCCTTTCTTTCAAGATATTTGAAATTCTATCTTTAAAATTTTTTAGATTTTGCTCTTCGCGTTTGAGTTTTTGTTTTTGAATATCAAGTTTTTTATTTTCTTCTTCAAGGGATAAGCTTAAATCTTTAATTTTCGCGCCATAGGCGTTTTCAAGAGATTTTTCTTTGGTTTTTAATGCTTCCGTTGTTAGTTTGATTTTTGATAATAATTCGGTTTCACGGGTTGAGTATTTTTCCTGAGTATTGGCTTCTTGATTTTTTTGGTTTACTTGAATGTCTTTTTTAAGAAGTATAAGTTCTTCTTCCTTTTTTTGATAGGTTTGTTTTGTTGTTTGTATATATGTTTCGGATTCGATTTCTCTTTTTTTGAGTTCTTCCTTGGCTTCTTTTAACAAGTCAGCTAAGCGCCGGGTTTGTTTTTTATATTCTGTTTCTATTTTCCATATGCTGTTTTCCTTTTCTTCTTTGGAAAGATTTTTGTTTTCGGCAAGCCAGTTTTTATACACTCCGGAAAGGTCTTCTTCGCGTTTTTTAAATTCTGAATTTAATTCATCAGTTAATTTTTTTGTTTGTTTTAGATGATCTTCATTTAATTGTCCTTGAATCTTTTCTGTCTCAAGCTGATGTTTTGTTTTAAGCTCTTCCTCTTTTTGGTTTAACTTTTGCTGCCATAGCTTATCTATGTGTTCTATTTTTTCATCAGCTTCTTTTTTAGCAGTATCCCTTCCAAGCTTAAGTTCATTAATAAAGGTTTCTCTTTCAATTTTAAATTGGTCTTCTCTTTCTCCTTCCCATTTTTTGAACATGGTTTCCATTTCACTGCGGAGAGTTTTACGTTGTTTATTGAGTTGATCTTCTTTTTTTTCGAGTTCTTTATGCAGATGTTCTCTTTCATCTTCAATTTCTTCCCGGTATTTATTTATGGCCGAATTCAGCATTTGTTGGTATTTGTTCCAAAGTTTTGATTCTTTATTTACAAGTAATTGAGATATTTCTTGTTCCCTTTGTTTGATGCGGGTTTCTTGAGCTTTTATAAGAGCTTCAAATTCAGCTTCTTTAGCCTTATTGTTTCTCTGTATTTCCTCAAAGGACTTTGACCGGAGATTGGCTATCTCCGTATCTCTTTCTTTTAATTCGGACGATAAACGGAAAACCATTTTTGCTGTGTCTATTTCGGTTTCCTTTAGTATGTCGTCAAAATCGTTTGGTTCCATATTTCTTGGCATATAGTGTCTCTTGCCTTTCGGGTAGCGCAATAATTATAGGTTACTTGGTTTTTTCAGTTAAATCCTTTATTTTCTTTTCATAATTTTCTTTTAATTCAGTGTTTTTCTGATTCCAGTATTCATAGAGCTGAGTTTCTTTTTTTTGATATTCCTCAGCATAGTCTTCTTCTTTTTGGCAGATGAGCATGGTGAGTTTGTTTTTTTTATTTTCCAATTCCTTAAATTTGTCTTTAATTTCCACTTCCAGTTCACCGCGGGTTTTTTCAAGAACAGCACGGGACTTTTCAAGTTCCCCATAGTAAAACTGTTCCATTTCCTGGCGTTTCTTTTGAAATTCTTCTTCAAGTTTTAATTTATAGTCTTTGTTTTTGGATAATTCTTTTTCAAATTCTTGGTTTAAAACCATTTCTTTTTTTTCAAATTCAGATCTAAGCGTCTGTCTGTCCTTGTTTAATATTTCAATTTTTTGACCTTCCCATTCGTTTTGAGTTTTTTCCCATTCATTTGTAAATTTGGATTCCATTTTATTTTGCTTTTTTTCAAAATCATTTTCTTTATTTTTAAAATGGGTTTCCATCTCTTGGCGCCTTTTGTAGAAATTCTTTTCATAGCTGTCTATAAATTTTTTTTCTTTTTCCAGATAGTCGGTTTCAAGTTTGCTTATTTTATTTGTAAAGACCGCATCTAAATCTTTTTCTTTTTTAGCGTGGGTTTTTTCAAATTCCGTAGTTTTTTGATTAAATTGCAATGATAGTTTAGCTATGGCATCTTTTTTCTCTTTTTCGGAATTGGCAATCCAAGCATCTATCTTATTTTGATAATAAGTTTTAAGTTCCATTTCTTTCGCTTTCAGCTCTTCAAAACGTTTAGTGTATTGCTTATCCGCTTCCGCTCGGTGCTCCAAGAGTGTTTTATGTAGCTCCTGTTGGGCGTCACCCATTTTTTGAAGATTTTCATGCTCTTTGTTTTGCAAATCTTGATAAAGGTTTATTTTTAGCTGGCTGTATTCTTCTTCCAATCGCACTTTTGTTCTATCTAAGTCTAATTTTTCATTTTCCAATTCCGCTTTAAATTTTTTATTAGCCGCTTGGATGTTTTCCTTTTCTTCAGCCAAATTGGCCTTAAATTCCGCGCGGATTCTATCTATTCTTTTTTCAAAGTCTTCTTTTGATTTTTCTTTTTCGGTTTTTATGGTTTCATATTTTTTGTCATATTCTTCAATTAAAAGCCGTTCTTTGTCGGCTATTTTTTTATCTATGGCCTGGCGTTCTTCTTGAAGGTTTTTTTGGAATTTATCTGAAATAAGCTGCTCATTTTTTGTCAATTCCCGCGCATAATGGCTCTTTAATTCTTTTTCGGTTTTTTCGATTTCATTTTCTTTTACTTTAAATTCTTTAATAAGAGCTTCCTCTTTGTTTTTTAGGATTTTTTCGATTTCATTTTCTTTTTTACTCAGGAGATTATCCAGATTATTTTGGGCTTCAATTTCAATTTGGGCATATTTAAGTTTCAGTTCATCCTCAAATTGCACAAGTTTCTTTTTGAGTTTTCCGCGATAATTTGAAAATTCTTTTTTTAAAGTTTCTCTCTCATTGTGCAGGATTTGCTCTTTTTCAATTAGCCAATGTTCATTTTCGGCTATTTGACCGGTTTTTAAGTTTTCTTGAAGTTTATGATAGTGTTTAATCAGGCTGTCTTCTTTATTCTTATAGGATTGTTCAATTGATTCTTTAACAACTGCAATTCTTTCTTTGTAGGATTTTTCAATATCTTTTTTTGCGGTTTCAATTTCCAAAGCTTGTTTTCCCATCCATTCATTTTGTTCTTTAAGTAGCAGGGCTCTGAGTTGCTCTTCTTTTAATTTAGATTGGGCTTCAAGGCGGTCTTTAGCGGTTTTTATTTCAGTATTATTGGAATCAATTAATTCTTTTTCTCTATCTTGCCAGTCTTTTTCCCATTTCCTATTTATTTCATCTATATTGGTTTGAATTTCCTTTTGGTTTTCTTTGGCAATATTGCTCCATTTTTGGCGAATGTGTTCAATAGCTTCCTGATAAGATTTATTTGTATCCGAATCATGCTTTTTTATTATTTCAACGACTTGCGCTTCCATGCTCAGGCGCATATCGACATATTCTCCTTCACGTTTTTGAATATAGTCTTGAAGGCGGTTTCTTATTTCGGAAACTTCCCTTTGATGATTTTCTTTTAATATAGCTATTTCAACTTCTTTTTCTTCTTTTAGTTCCTTTTCTTTTTTTTCAAGTTCTTTAAGCATTGTTTCGTGCTTTTGAGCGGAAAATTCTTCCAATTCTCTGGCTTTAGCTTCATAGCCTTGTTCGAGCTCAGTTTGTTTGGTTTCATAGCCTTCGGTTATTTCATTTATTCTATTTTTTCTTTTGGCAAGAGATTCTTTTGAAAATTCATCGCTTTTTTTTAGAAATTCATCTTCAAGCTTAACTCGGAATACTTCAAGTTGCCCTTCTTTTTTTTTATAAAGTTCCGCGAATTTCCGCATTTTACTGTCATATCTTTCACTTAGCGCAAGTTCTTCTTGAGCTAAACGGGCATGATGGCTTTCATTCAACTTTACTTCAAGCTCCTCATATTTTTGGCGTATGGCCAATTCTCTATTGGCCAAATTATCTTCATGTTTTCCCAGAAGCGCTTTCAATTCTTCTTCTTTGCGTTCTGTATCCTTGCTGTTTTTTTCAATCGCTTCAAGTTTAAATTTTCCTATATCAGCTTCTTTCCTGGAAAGTTCTGCTTTTAGGGCTTTTATTTCCTCTTCCAATTGCACTTTTGCTTGCCGCCAATTGGACATCTCTTCATTAATTATTTGATGACGAAGTTTGGATTTAAGATCGGATTCCATGGCTTGTTGGCTTTTCCAATTTTCTTCCCATGTTCTTATCGTGGTTTGCCATTTTTTTACGGTTTCTTCTTTATGGTCCAGTTGTTTGGTTAGGGAATTGATGATATTGCTTTTATTGCGGGTATCGTCTTTCATCTTAGTGGATGAAGCCTCAAGTAGTTCCAATCGTTCTACCGCCCACTTTAAAGCGAACTTAGCGGTATCTATATCTGTAATTGCCGAAGGATCAAGATTCGGTTGGTGTTCCATTACTCCTCCAATAAACGGTCAAAATATTAAAAGCGAATAAAAGTCATCAAAATTAAACGGATGTATCAATGGAAATTATACAATAAGATGTATTAAATAAATATTAAATCCGTGTGAAAGTATTTTAAGATGTTAGGAGAGAGGCGTTATTAAGAGTGTGTATAAAGGCCGGTTTTATCCCATGACAAAACAACTAAACAGTCATAGAACCGAAATTCAAGATTAGGCGTAAGGAAAAGCGATTTAATGCGTTTAAGAAAGACCTTATAACTTTGGCTTTATCGCGAGCCCGCTTTTTATGCAGCTTGTGCATATAAGAACGGATTGGGTTTTACCATCAAGCACTATTCTTTGCTTTTGGAGATTGGGTTTAAAAACTCTTTTCGTAGCATGATGAGAATGGCTATAAGAATTGCCCGCATGTTTGGCTTTTCCACAGATTTTACATTTAAAAGACATAACGATATTGTACAAAAATACAATTTAACATCCAAACGAATAAAATATAGAATAGAATAAAGTTTAAAGACAGAATTTATAGATTGGGCAAAAGGGATTAATTATTCCTCTTGAATTTTAGGACTATGGTAATGGCATTAGATGCTATGCATAGCAGAGACAGGCAAAAGCAAGGGAGGCTATGTGAAATCACATACTGAATATTTATGGATGGAGACATCCAAGCGTTATGAAATTGTGAATATTACCGATAAAGTGACCCGGGAACTTGAGAAAAGTGGTATAAAAGAAGGGATATGCCTAGTAAATGCCATGCATATAACGGCAAGCGTTTTTATAAATGATAATGAAGGTGGTTTACATAAAGATTATCTTCAATGGCTTGAAAAATTGGCTCCTTTTTCAAAGGACGGTTATAATCATAATTTAACCGGTGAAGATAATGGGGACGCGCATTTAAAAAGAACCATTATGGGCCGAGAAGTTGTCGTGGCAATTACAAACGGCAAGCTTGATTTTGGCCCATGGGAAAGAATTTTTTACGGTGAATTTGACGGCCTCAGGCGAAAGAGAATCTTAATTAAAATTATAGGGGAATAAATGAAAAGAAGAATTTTTTATCATGATACGGATTGTGGCGGTGTTGTCTATTACGGAAATTATCTTAAGTTTTTGGAAGAGGCCAGAGGAGAATGTTTGGAAGATTTTGGTTTTTCCGTAAAAAAACTGATGGATGAGGGTGTCTGGTTTGTGGTTAAACGCCAAGAAATAGATTATAAATATCCGGCTTTTTATGACGATAGATTGGATATAAAAACGTGGATTAAGGAAATGAGCGATTTTAGAATACAGTTCGCCTATGAAATAAAAAATCAGGCCGGGCGTTTGGTGGTTAAAGCCATAACTGATATGGTTGCGGTTGGTAAAGATTTAAAAATGATGGAAATGCCCGAAAACCTTAAAAAAAGTCTCAGGCCTCAAAATTAAATAAATAAAATCAATCTTCTTTTAATATAGAAACCTTTCCAAAGGTTGAAAGCGATTTATCAAACTTCTTTGAATTGCCGATAACAAATATCATGGCATTATCAGGGTCAAGTATTTTCTTTGAAGCTTTTAAAACACTATCTTGAGTTACCTTTGCCATTTCTTTGGTGTAATTATCCAAATAATCTTTTGAATAGCCATAAAGTTCATTAGATGCTCTTTCGTTTATTAAACTAAAGGGGGTTGGGAATTTAAAAACAAAAGAATTTATTATGGCGCTTTTAGCTATGTTCAATTCTTGAGCGCTTACCGGTTTTTCTTTCATCAATTGAAATTGTTTTAACAATTCCTCAAGAGCTTGAGAATAGGTTTCAGGTTTTGTCCCGCAGTAAGCAAGAAAATAGCCATAATCTGGGTATTCAAGAAAGCCGCTAAAGACAGAATAGGCAAGTCCCCGTTTTGTTCTTATTTCATTTGTAAGTCTTGAGGAGAAGTCTCCTCCACCTAAAATATGGTTTGCGACTTGTAGGGGAAAGTCTGTCTTATCATGTCGTTTAAGGCCTTTTTGAATAAGCACTATAAAGGCTTGGGCAATATCCTTTTCAATAAAATAGATATTTCTTTTTTCTTTAATTTTGACTTGCGGGATTTCCGGAAAATTTACCTTACCTTGTTTCCAGGAAGAAAAAGCATTGTTTAAATTTTCCAATATTTCTTTCTCGCTCTTAAAATCTCCGCTAACAGTAAGTATCATATTATTCGGTTTATAAAAATTCGAGTGAAAGTTTTTTAAATCCGATTTATTTATGGCTTTTATGGTTTCAGGCTCCGTCCTCCAACCATAAGGATGGCTTTTGCCATAAAACATTCTTTTAGCTTCTCTTATTGCCCGAGAATCAGGCTTATCATTTCTTCTTCTTATAATTTCCAAGGTATCATCTTTTAAGAGTTTTAGTTTATCATCATTAAAGGTGGGATTCATTAAGACATCGGCATAAATATCAAATGTTTTTTTAAAATCTTTGGACAGGCAGCGCATGGAGACTTCGGCTCCTTCCATATATGCCGCTGAATTTATTGAAGCGCCGGAAAATTCCAAAATTTTATCTATTTCTTCAGGTTTATATTTTAATGTTCCGCCGTCTTTTAATAAATCTGCTGTTAATTCTGCAAGCCCTTTTTTGTCGTTAGAATCATATATTTTCCCGGCTTTCAGTTTTGTCGCAATATTTATTATCGGCAATGTATTATCTTTCAGTATATAAACTATCATTCCGTTTTTAAGTGTATGGCGCGCGCCTTTAGGGGGAGAGAAATCCAGAGGTTTTGATTTTGGAAGTCTGGGTTTCATATAGATAGTAAAACAGTTAGCGCTAAAGTTTTTAAAAGATGTTTTTTCATATTGATTCTCCGTGAGAGTTATTTGTTTCCCGGTATTTTTAAAAATACAATGGTTTTGTTTTTTTTTGTAAGATATTTTTGAGCCACCTTGGAAATATCTTCAGGTTTCAATTTTTTAATTTTCTTTAATATGATCCAATCACTTTTCCAATCACCGAGAATCTGTTGGCCTGAAGAAAGATTTTGAGCCATACCTGAATTCGATTCAAGTTGTTTTATTAAATCCGCTTCATAATTATTTATTATTCTATCCATCTCCCACGCGCTTGGCGTTTCTTTTTTTACTTTTTCAATTTCTTCCATTATGGCAGTTTCAACCGCTTCGGAGGTATTGGGCTGTTTCGGCGCTGCAGCTATGATAAATAAAGAAGGATAGCGGTTTCCCGGTGTTGAATGGTATGAACCCGCATAGAGAGCTATTTTTCTTCCTTCAACTATGTTTTTATAGAACCTTCCGGTTTTACCGCCTGAAAGCACTTCACTCAATACTATGAGGGCCGGCATATCTTCACTGTCAAAACCCTCATTATGAAATCCCATTCTGAACATGGGCTGAGCTTTAAAGAAAAGATTTATTCTTTTTTCGGCTTTCTGTGCAGGTTCTGTGGTATAATCGGTGGGGGGAATATCCTTTTTCTTCCAGGAATTGAAATATTTTTCGGCAAGTTTAATCACTTCTTGAGGGTTAATGTCTCCAACTATTGCCAAAGTGGCATTATTGGGAGCGTAAAATTTCCCAAAAAAGTTTTTAGCGTCGGTTGCACTGTATTTTCTTAAATCATCAGCCCAGCCGATGGTGGGGTTTTTATAAGGATGGGCGACAAAAGCGTGTGAAAATAATGTTTCCCATAAAACCTTGTTTGGGTTTGAATCTCCCATTCTTTTCTCTTCCGTAACAACATCCCTTTCCATGTAGAATTCTCTCAGAACGGGATTTTTAAATCTGTCACTTTCAATCATCATCCAATCTTCAAGCCTATTTGAAGGAAGAGATATCATATAGGTTGTATAGTCTGTTGAGGTTCCTGCATTAAGCCCGGTTGAACCAAGTTCCTTGTATATTTTCACATATTCATTTTTTATTATGTATTTATCGGCTTCTTTCTGGAGTTTTTTGAAATCAATTTCAATTTGTTTTATTTTTTCTTTATCCCGTGGTTTTTTCCTTTTTTTTAAAGCAAGTTCCCGGTTAATTTTTTCAATTTTTTCCAAGATGACTTTTTCTTTTTTATAGTTCAATGTATTAATGGTTTTTGTTCCTTTAAAGGCCATATGTTCGGCCATATGGGCAAGTCCGGTTTTTCCTTGTTCATTATCAACATTACCGGCTTTAAAGGTCATATTAAAAGAAATTATTGGTGAAAAATGTTTTTCAAACATTAAAATTTTAAGGCCGTTTTTAAGGGTATAGGATATTACTTTTGGCAATTTAGGGTTTTTTTTCATTAGGGTTTTATTATGCTACAAGTGTAAATTATTATATTAAATTAAAACCCTTGTAAATTATCAGATTAACGGGTTAAGGATGTTTCCTTTAGGTATTCAAAAAAAGTTATACTTACAGGGTAAAAGCTTAAGATTTGAGCCAATACTATCTCAGTATATTGATGGAGCTTAATTATGATTACCAAAATAAAGAAAAATAAAATTCAGGGTGGTTTAAAGATGAAAAACGATTTTAAAGTTAAAGATATAAATTTGGCCGCGCAAGGCCGTAAAGAAATAGAAATAGCTGAAAAAGAAATGCCGGGGCTGATGTCCATCCGTAAGCAATTCTCGGCTAAAAAACCTCTCAAAGGCGCAAGGATTATGGGTTCTCTTCATATGACCAATCAAACAGCCGTTTTAATAGAAACTCTTACGGCGCTTGGCGCCCAAGTGCGCTGGGCCTCATGTAATATTTTTTCAACTCAAGATAGCACAGCTGCCGCTATTGCCAAAACCGGTGTGCCTGTATTTGCCTGGAAAGGTGAAACATTGTTCGAATATTGGTGGTGCACATCTAAAGCTCTTAATTTTCCCGGAGGTAAAGGGCCTCATCTTGTTGTTGATGACGGAGGAGACGCTACAATGATGATTCACAGAGGTTTTGCCGCTGAAGATAATTCAAAAATTTTAAATGCCGAAACTCATGGAGAAGATGAATTTGAACTTAATAAGTTTTTAAAATCCGAGCTTAAATTAAAACCGAATCGCTGGCATGATGCTGTAAAAGATTGGAAAGGAACTTCCGAGGAAACCACAACCGGAGTTCATCGCCTTTATCAAATGCATGAAGCAGGGGAACTGTTGGTTCCCGCTATAAATGTAAATGACTCGGTTACAAAATCCAAGTTTGATAATCTTTATGGTTGTAGGGAATCTTTGGCTGACGGAATTAAAAGAGCGACGGATGTTATGATAGCCGGCAAGGTTTGTGTTATTTGCGGTTATGGAGATGTGGGTAAGGGCAGTGCTCGTTCATTAAGAGGTTTCGGCGCAAGGGTTTTAGTTACCGAAATAGACCCCATTTGCGCCCTTCAAGCGGCAATGGAAGGTTTTGAAGTTACAACGTTGGAAGATGCTCTTAAAGACGGCGATATTTTTGTAACCACTACGGGAAATAAGGATATTATCCGTGTTGAGCATATGTTGAAAATGAAAGATCAAGCCATAGTTTGTAATATTGGACATTTTGATAATGAAATACAAGTTGATAAACTTAAAAATAGCAAAGGGGTTAAGGTTGTAAATATCAAGCCTCAGGTAGACAGATTTGATTTGCCTAGTGGTAATTCCATGTATTTATTGGCTGAAGGCAGGCTTGTAAATCTTGGCTGCGCCAAGGGCCATCCCTCATTTGTAATGAGCAATTCATTTTCAAATCAAACCTTGGCTCAAATAGAGCTTTGGACTAAGAAACTGGATATCGGCGTGTATAGACTGCCTAAACATTTGGACGAAGAAGTTGCCAGACTCCATCTTGCCAAAATAGGTGTTAAGCTCACTAAGCTTACAAAAGAACAGGCCGATTATATAGGTGTAAAAGTTAAAGGACCTTATAAGCCTGAGCATTATCGCTATTAAGATTAAAATAGTATAAAGTTTGGGGAGTTGAGGAATTTCTCAATATCTTAGTTGATTAATTTCTTAGGTTGAGATTTATCTTATGGCTTTGATTTTTCTTCTTTTTCTGTGAATCCCCAGACAGTTGATTTATGTAGCCAGCCATTTATTTCATTGCCTTTTACATGAAGCCAGTTTCCTTTTTTTTCAATAAATTTCAAAGGAAAAGTTTTTCCAAGAACCCATAAAACCTCTTTACTTCCAGGGTCTTCTCTTAGATTGGCTTCTTTTGTTTTAACTATCAGGCAAGGCGTGTCGGAAAGCACAGAGTTGTGTATCCAGCCCATGTCGCCCGCAAAATCTTTTATTTTTTTCCATTTTCCTTGTGTTTCTAAAATTTCAAAAGGGGTATATTTAGCGACCGTCCATAAAATATCATAGCCGGCGCTTGAGCCCGTTCTTACATTTGCTTTTGATGTTGCGACGCTCAACCTTTCGGCATATAAAAAGGCGGGCAATATCAAAACGGCAATAGCCAAAATTGTAATAGATTTGAGAATTTTCATAATACTATCTTCCTTTATATTTTTTTCTACGTTTATAGTATAGAAAATAGATATTAAATTTTTGTTTCAAGAGAGAATTAATTATTTTTCTTCAAATCGCTTAAGTGCTTTGTTATGTCTTTAGCCGCATTGCTCATCAGAGAAATCATTTCTTTTTTTTCTTCTGCAGAACAATCTTTAAAGAGGCCGGCCGCGCTTTTTAAACTTGAACATTTGGCTTTTATATCATGAAGTAGTTTGGTTAAATTGTCTTTATTCTCGGTCATTGTATTTTCTCATTATTATCAAATTTTCTCAAGATAGAATATAAAAAACGCGTGGATATTTTAAGTTCAGAGAGAGTTTTCGTTTTCTTGCCTTTATTTTCTTTAAGACTTTTTTGAATTATTTCATAAGCCAAGCGATTAAGTGTTTCTTCAAGGCCCTTTTCTAAGGCATTGGCATAATGGCTATCATTCATGAAAATTCTCGGCGCGCTTATTTTTTTAGAGCTTGATAAATGCCTCATAACCGTTTTAAGATTTATTCTGCCTTCGCCGCCCTCGCGCATAATTTCGGTAAATTTTTTGAGTTCCCGGATATTTCCCGGCCACATATAGTTTATTATGTATTCTTTTGCATCAGGCATAAAAGCGAGGCGTTTTTTTCCGCTAACAAAATGCTGTATTAAGGGAAAAATATCATCTTTTTTTTGATTTAAAGGTTTTAGATTTATTGTAAAACCATGTATGCGTTGGAAAAGATCAAAGCGTAATTTTCCTTGGTCTATGAGTTGTTTAGGATCTTCAAGGGTAGCGCTTATAATGCGGAAATCTGAGTGTTCAGGTTTGTCAGAACCTAAAGGATAGAAAGTTTTTTCTTCTATGGCCTTAAGCAATTTCATTTGCATATTAAGACTCATATTACCTATTTCATCTAAAAATAAAGTTCCTTTGTCT
>CAZHQC010000012.1:0-35201 GCA_964534135.1 uncultured Elusimicrobiaceae bacterium
TGGATACACCTTAAAACAGCTTAAAACTGGTCTTGACAAGCTAATCCACTAAAGAGGAAGGCAAGTGTGGTATAAAAAAAACATCATATTTATCCCTTGGAAGGCTATCTATGTATAGCTGGTTAATCAATGTCTTGCCGCAACCGATATCACCAATCAAAACCGCTGCTCCCTTTCTGGAACTAGTGCAATAGTTTAATCTTAAAAGCGCTTCTGAATGGTACTCAGATTCATAAAAAAATCGCTTATCCACCACATTTTCAAATGGGAGCAAAGTAAGCCCCCAGTATGCCATATACATTTCAACCTTCTAAAATCACTGATTTTCAATAATAATTTGTAGCCATTCGTGTTGTTTTTTCATATTTATCAGTTTTGGAGTTATTGCTGGCTTTTATTCTTTGGATATAACTCCAATTATTATTTAAGGCTTAATCACCGTATGTCTTTACATCCCAATTTATTATCGGGACATCATCGCTGAACATATTTTTTCTATTCGCAGCTTTCTAATTTTTCTATGAGGTCTGATTTTAAAAACGGTTTTGCCAAATACACACAGTCGTTAAATTTAACTACATATTTTTTGGGAACCAGTATTAATATGTAGAATAGCAAAATATAATGGGGTAGTGTCAAGTTTTGTGTGTAAATTCAGCCAATACCGGAAGATAATTTTTCTTCCCAAATGGTGCCTTCTTCCAATTTAACTCTATCTTATAAGCAATGAAACTCAATAATAAATACGCTTGTTACTAATTTCACGAATGCCGTGAACTAAATAATTATATAATGGTCTTAGTGAAACTTAGAAAAAAGTTATGGAAAAATGTGAGATATGCGCGTTACAAATAAGAAAATTGTTTTTTTGATTTTGCTCGCTTTTTCCGCCATGTCCTTTTTCCAGACCTTAAAAGTGGGATTTGTCTGGGATGACCATCAGATGATAGAGGACAATCCCCATATAAAGAGTTTCACATTTGATAATATAAACCATAATTTTTTCTCAAATGTCTTCAATCTGCATGATGCGACTTATTACAGACCGCTACAAATGTTGAGTTATATGGTCGATTTTAAAATTTTTAAGCTTAATCCTTCAGGATGGCATAGCATCAATTTCTTTCTGCACTTTATAAACTCATTTCTATTGTTTATTTTGCTAATCGCGTTAAATTTTTCCCCTCAAATCGCTCTTGTTTCTTCAATTTTTTTCGCGGTAAACCCCATAATTGTTGAGCAGATGTTGGTAATAGCCGGTAGAGCCGAAATTATGACTTTTACATTTACCTTGATTTCGCTTATTTTTTATCTCAAAAGGGGGAAGTTGAATTTTGTCATTTCGATTTTTTCTTTTATTCTGGCGCTTCTTTCAAAGGAAAGCGGTGTTATAACTCCCCTTCTGATATTGCTTTGCGTTTGGTTTCTTGACAAAGAAAAATTTAATTGGAAAGTGTTGATTTACTTTTTAATCATTCCTTTTTATCTTTTTTTGAGGAGTATCGCGGTAAATCCTTCGATAATGGAAATAAGCAGTTTTAAATTTGCGGAAGACTTCGTTTTTAGAATGCCTTTCATATTTCTTAATTATATAAGCAAAACTCTTCTGCCTTTAAATCTTCACTCGTATAATATAATAAGTGAATTCAATATTTACGCATATGCAATTTTGGCTTTATCCATCTGCGGTTTAATTTATGCTATTTTTTTTAAAACCAAGAATAAAATATTTAAATTTGCGTTTTTGTGGTATTTTGCGGCTTTGACTCCCAAATTCCCTCTTTTCGGTTCTCAAAATCTTGCGTTGGATCATTGGATATATCCTTCAAACGTAGCTTTTTTTCTTATGATGGCTTATTTTCTGGATAAACTTGAAAATAAATCTGAGAAAATAGCGAAAGTGCTTATTGTTTTTTTTATTTTAATGTGGGGGCTATTCGCTAATATTAATGTTCTCCAAAGGAATACTGATTTGAAAATTTACAAAAATGCTATTGCATATAAAACTTCGGATAAGGTTTATTACAATCTTTCCAGAGAATATTATTTGGCGGGGAAGTTTGAAGAGTCCAAAGATATTATGGAAAAGCTGATAAAAAGGAATAATAATGAAATGTTTATCAATGCTTACGCGCTTTCTCTTTGGAAAGTCGGCAATCTCGGTAAAGCAAAGAATATTTTGCGGCAAGTTATTAGAAGCGGCGCAAAAACATCTTCAACATATTTAAATTTAGCCTCAATTTATGTTTCTGAAAAAAGATATAGGGTGGCGGAAAAGATTCTTTTAGGTGGGCATCAAGTCTTTCCCAAGGCTGAAAATATAAAAATTTATTTGGCGAGGATTTATAATATTTTGGGGAACAATGAAAAATCATATAAAATCCTTAAAGAAATTATAAAGTTTAACCCATACAATGCCGAGGCTTTGTTGAATCTGGGAGTTATGGAATTTAATAAGAAAAATTATAAGAAAAGCCGCGAGCATTTTAAAAAGTCACTTGAATTAAATGAAAATAATATCATGGCAAAAAAATATCTTAAATTAATCCATTTAAAAAATCAGCTTAAGTGAACTTTCTGAGGCAAATAGTAATGCCGTGAATTAAATAATTATATAATGGTCTTAATGAAACTTGGAAAAAAATTAGTTTATTTAGCGGTTCTGGCGGTATTTATTTCTGCTCCCATTTTTTCTTTTGCGGTTGAAAAAAACGAAGCCTCAAATCCTAAGGCTTTGAACCTTTTAAAAAAAATTGATGAATTATATAGAAGTGATAGCAGTTATGGGGAAATGGAAATGGAAGTTGTTACGCCCAATTGGACAAGAACAATAGGCATAAAATCTTGGACTCGCGGGATAAAAAAAACATTCATGTATATTACATCTCCTCAGAAAGATGAGGGTATAACCACCTTGAGATTGGGTACGAAGATGTGGAACTATTTTCCAAAAATAAATAAGGTCATGCGCGTCCCGCCCTCAATGATGATGGGCTCATGGATGGGTTCTGATTTTACCAATGACGATTTGGTTAAAGAGAGCACTTTTATAGAGGATTATACCGGAGAGTTTTTTACTCCCGCCGTCGCCCAGCAAGCTATGGCGGACAAGCCCTCCGCCGCCCAGCAAGATATGGAGGGCAAGCCGAAGATTGATAATCCACTTTACTATATACGTCTTAAACCTAAAAAAGACGCTGTATCTTTATGGGCCAAGATAGAAATTTTAATAGATAAAAAAAATAATTTACCTGTGAAACAAGTTTATTTTGACGAGAAAGGTCGTATGGCCCGCACAATGGAATTTAAAGATATTAAAAAATTGGGTGGAAAATTTCTCCCAGCCACGCTTTTAATGCAAGTCACTTCCAAACCTAATCGCAGAACAATAATAAGATATAAAAAAATGGATTTTGATATTAAGATACCGGCAAATATTTTCAGTATTAGAAATCTCCAAAAGAAGCGCTAATGACATTTCAGGATATACCATGTTAATATTAAAAATGGCGTTCAGAAATATTCTAAGGCAGAAAAGACGGACACTTTTAACCGCGCTTATGATAAGTGGCGGTTTTCTTTTATTTTCGTTTAGCATAGGTATTTCCGAAGGGACTTACGGCAGTATAATAGAAATGTTCACACGCATGCATACCGGAGATATCCAAATCCATAAAAAAGAATATTTAAAGCGTTCTTCTCTTTACAAAACTATAAACAATTCCGCTGATTTAAGCGCTTCATTAAAGCAGATGAAATTTATTAAATCTTTTACCCCAAGAGTTTATTCTTCCGCTCTTTCATTTGCCGGAACAAAAACCAGCGGAGCCATGATTATGGGGTTGGATCCTGTTATGGAGTCGGCTTCCACAAATCTCGCTTTGCAAATAAAAACAGGAAAGTTTTTACCTCTTAAGCCTTCAAAAAAAGTTGTATTAGGTAAAGGTTTGGCTGATATTCTTAAGGTAAATTTGAACGATGAAATTTCCTTGATAGGCCAGGGAGCGGATGGCTCAATAGCTAATGAAAATTTTAGGATAATAGGTATTATTGGAGAAAATGGTTCTTCTTTCGGCCAAAGGCATTGTTTTATGCATATTAAAGATGCCCAGGAATTTCTTTCGCTGGGTGATAGAATTCATGAAATAGCGATAGTTCTCAATGACCATAAAAATGCCCGAAAAAGAGCAGAGGATATAAAAGCGGCGTTTAATGATGACTCTGTTGAAATTGATCCTTGGCAGATAATAGAAAAGGAATTTTATAGCGCTATGCTCACCGATAGAAAAGGCGCCAATATCAGTAATTTTATAATTATGATTATTGTACTTATGGGTGTTCTAAATACCATTTTGATGAGTATCCTTGAGCGTACCAGAGAGTTTGGTGTTATGAAAGCCATAGGCGCTTCTCCTTCCGATATTTTTAAACTTATTATGGCTGAAGTTATTATTTTAGGCTCAGCTTCTTTGATAGTGGGTATTATAGGTTCTTTAGCTGTAAATTATTATTTATCAATTCATGGAATTCCTGTTACGCCAATTGCCTATGGCGGTATTAAATTTACTCAAATAATTTCAACTATAGAGGCCAAAGTAATATATCAGCCGACATATATATTTTTAACGGCGATAATTATAACGGGCTTATATCCGGCTTTAAGAGCGGCAAATATTATGCCGATTGAAGCCTTGGGAGATAGATAAATTAATTATGAAATTAGGTTTTTTATTCAAACTTGCCTGGCGGAATAATTTGCGTAATAAACGCAGAACTTTTCTTGTCAGTCTTATGGTTGGTCTTGGGCTTGCGGCTTTGATTTTTGTAGATGGGATGAGTATAGGTATGGCGGATAATATAGTGAAAGCCGCAACGAGTACTTTCTTGGGTCATGCCCAGATACATAGAGAGGGATTTAGAAATTCCAATGATATTGATTTGACAATAAATGAAAAAGATAAAGTATTAAAACAATTAGCCATTAATGATAAGGTGGATAGTTTTACACCGCGCGCGGTTTCTTTTTCAATGCTGGCCTCAGCTTCCAATTCAGATTCGGTTATGCTTTATGGCATTGATGTTGCCACTGAAAAGAAAATTTCCAGAATAGACAATTTTATAAATAAGGGAGAGTTCCTTAAAGAAAGCGGGCAAAATGAAATAATTATAGGTTCCCAATTAGCGGAGAATTTGGAAGTAGGGATAGATGAACATATCATTGTAACGGTCGCTCAGTATAAAACGGGGGAACTTGCGCAAGGAATGTTCCGTATTGCTGGAATTTTTCATTCCAATTCCAGCCAAATGGACAAAAGTCTGGCTTTTATAAAATTAAATGAAATTCAAAAATTATTGGCACTGAACGGCGAGATACATGAAATAGCTCTTAATTTTAAAGATTTTGCCGAGGCTGAAAATGGCTTCTTTTCAAATAAATATTCAAATAAATATAATGAGGCCTTGGCCTGGCCCGAACTTTTGCCCGAGGTTATGGCGGCAAGCAAAATGTCAGCGGTGGGAATTCTCATTACGGCCGTAATCCTTTTTATGATAGTTTCATTAGGTATTATGAATACGCTTTTTATGGCTATTTTTGAAAGAGTTTTTGAATTCGGGATTCTGCGTTCAATAGGCACACGGCCTTTTCAACTTGGTTTGATGATAGTTTTGGAAGCGGTTATGATTGCTTTAACGAGTATAGCTTTGGGAAGCCTTATCGGGTTTGCCGCGATTCACATTGTCGGCATTAATGGTATGGATTATAGCGGCATAGAGTTTGCCGGCGCAACCTTTTTAGAACCGATAATTCCGGTTTCAAGGTTGTTTCAATATATCGTGTATCCCTCGGCTTTAATGATATTCACTGTTTTAATAAGTATTTATCCCGCTTTTTATGCGTCTAAAATTACGCCGGTAAAAGCGATGCGTAAAAGTTTGTAAAACAAAGGAAAGATTATGAAAACTGATTATGTTATAGAAACCGAAGCTTTAAGCAAAGTTTATGTCTCGGGAGAAATTAAAGTTCATGCTCTTAATAGTGTGGATTTAAAAATACAAAAAGGGGAATTTACCGCCATTGCCGGTCCGTCAGGTTCTGGAAAAACAACCTTCTTAAATCTTATAAGCGGTTTGGATTCAATTAATTCCGGGATAGCGCGTCTTGCCGGAAAAAATATTACTTCAATGACAAAAAAAGAATTATCCGATTTTAGGCGTGATCATATAGGATTTATTTTTCAGGCCTATAATCTTATACCCGTTCTTAGTGCCGCTGAAAATATTGAATATATAATGCTGCTTCAAAATGTGTCTCCAGCTGAGCGTCGAGAGCGAACTTTAAAAGTTCTTAAAGATGTGGGACTTGAAGGAAAGGAAGACCGTTTCCCATCTCAACTTTCAGGCGGCCAGCAACAGAGAGTGGCTATTGCTAGGGCCATTGTTTCAAATCCCAATATTATTCTGGCTGATGAGCCTACCGCCAACCTTGATTCAGAAACAGGCTCGGCTTTACTTGATTTGATGCATAGTTTAAACAGAAAGCGCGGTATAACTTTTATTTTCGCCACTCATGATCCTAAGATTATGGATAAATCGGACCGTCTTGTAATTTTTAAAGATGGGAAAATAGATTCAGATTTAGTCAGAAATAGCGGAGTTCACAGTTAAAAAAATGTCAGCGATTAAAAAAATATTTTTTTATATTGCATTAATATCTTTAAGCGCCGGTAGCCTTTCAGCCGCCGAAATTCCCTTGCGTTTTAAAAATTTTTATAAAGCTTTTGTTTTGTCGGTTAAAACTCCAAATTCAGGTAGTGGAATTTTTTTAAGTAATAAATTCCGCACGGAAGTTGTTTTTAATAAAGAAAATCTGCGTGGAGAATTTGCTTATGAAATTAATGCTCTTGCGCGTAAAGACAGTTTCCTTTCATCTCCATCCTTAACTTCTTCATCTCTATCTTATCGAGCTTATGATACAGGCAGATATTTATTTCCCGGTAATAATAGGGTGGATGCGGATTTTAGTGGCATTCAAAATATAGACAGAGCTTTCCTTTCTTTAACGGCTAATTTTGGCGATTTATATATAGGTCGTCAGCCCATAGCTTTTGGCATGGCAAAAGCGGTTAATCCTACCGATGTTTTAGCGCCTTACGATTTTGCCGCTCTTGATACTGAAGAGCGTATGGGAGTTGATGCTTTAAGAGTCAAAGTGCCTTTAGGTTTATTGGGGGAGTTTGACGGTGGGATAGTAGCTGGCAGGCATTTTAAAGTTGCCGAGAGCGCGGCTTTTTTAAGAACCAAAATTTATCAAAGCGGAACCGATATAACTTTAATAGCTCAAGCATTTAAGAATAACTTATTGCTTGGAGCAAATATTGTTCGGGATATTAAAGGAGCGGGAGTATGGACGGAGTTTGCTCATACCTATGCTCAATATTTTAGCGGTCATTTAAAAGAAGAAGATTTTTTTAGACTTTCAGTCGGCGCGGATTATAATTTCCAAATATTTAACGGGGTTTTGGGTTTTATTGAATATCATTATAATGGCGCCGGCGTTTCAGATGAAAATAAATATATATTGCAGGCCACTAAAACGGCATATACCGATGTCGGGGTATATCTTCTCTCAAAGCAATACTTAATCCCGGGATTTTCAACTTCTCTTACGCCGCTTATAAGCGCGAATCTTTCCGCCATATATAATTTGAATGACTGTTCCGCCTATTTTACGCCAAGGCTTGAATATAATATTAAAACCAATATGTATTTGGGTTTGGGCGCCAATATTCCAATTGGAAGAAAGGCTGTTTATGCGGGAAGTTTAATTGTGCCCCGTTCGGAATTCGGTTTATATTCCGACTATTATTATTCCTCAATAAGACTTTATTTCTAAGATGCCTTATGGACAGATGGAAGAGGAGCTGTTATTGGCGCAATGATAACAGACAAATTCTTTAGTGAAGTCTTCCAGAGAACCCGGTTCATATTCTCCTTTACAGTTTTGCCAGCGCTCATCTTCAGAATAACCATTTTTCATTAAATCATCCATAAACATAGAAACGGTTTTAAGAGTTGTATTAAGATCTTTAGCATCAAGGTTTAAAGATTCTTTGTTCGCATTTTTTTTATTTCTGAAATCAATTATAAGAGTAAGCAATTGTTTTTTTGCGATATTTACCGAAATCAGAGGTTCTTTTCCCATATCAAATAAAAAACTGTGGTTTTTTAAATGTTTTGGAAAGTATTCCAAAGCAACCTGAAGTTTTAATAAGTCATCGAAGAGATTTAAATCCTTTTGTTTAAGATTGGAAGATTGCCTTGTATAAATATCGGTCGCGCATTTCCATAACATATTTCTAAGCATGCTTTTTTCTTTCATGCCGGGACTAAAGAAAGGATATAAGGGAAATATTAAAGCATGAAAGGTTGTTTTATGGGTGGCTGTTTCCTTGACTATCGCGGGCTCGCCTTGGATTTCAAAATCAGCTTGCAGGAGATAGTTTGCTCGGAGAGAAGCGGGAAGTATCATAATCCAGCCGGTATCAACCAAGAAACTTCTAAATAAATCGCCATAAGTCCATTTACCGAAAGATACAAGTTCAATACTTAAAATGCCTTCACCTTTTTCAGAGTTATAAAGCCCGGCATCTGCAAAAACATCTTCGGCCTTTCTTTGCAGATAATTACGGTCTTTGCGTTTTACGGGAAAAGCCTGAGGGACTGGAGGATTTGTAATGGAGCCTATGCCTATATTGTCCGAGGCGCTTTTATAAGGAAAGTTTTTCCATGAAACATTTATTTTTGAAAAAGGTTTAATGTTTTTGTCATTGAGCATTTTTCTAATAGTGTTGCGGGAAGATAATATATCTCCCGATTGAAAAGAAGCGCAACCGGTAAGCAATAAAAAAGCTAAGGGAACTAATATTTTTTTAAATTTCATTTGTTAACTCCGTAATTTATAATATGGTTGTATTATACAGTTTTAAGACGGATGAATAAAAATTTTCAATTGCGGACCGTGGTTGCGTAATTTTCCCGGTTATAAAAACCAAGAATAAGGCCGAGCACCACAGACCATAAAGCGGCCAGACCAATCTGAAAGGGTTTTGGCAGAATAAAGGTTAAAGTGTGGGCCGGTATCCAGAACCAGATTAAAGAGAACATGCCTTTATCTATATTTGCCCAATTGCTTTTCCTCGCGATAGCATTATCCAATAAGCGATGGGTTATTACAAGGAAAGGGCCAAATTGAAGATTCATAGTCAGAGATATTGAGAAAGCTCTCCCGATTTTGCCGAGTTCGGGCAACATGCCGTGCGCCGCTAAAGTATCCACAAATCCATTAAAACCCACAAAAGCGTATTTAATACATATGGCAAGCAGTGCCCATTCTAACATTTTTAATAGTGTCGTTTTAATATCAAAAGGCAAGAAAAATCTGCGTGTTATTAGGCATTTGGCTATAATATCGCCTAATGTCCCCAATACGGCAAACTGCGCCATGGCGGTCAATATAGGGTGAGCTATAACCAGATTAATATACCAATTCATTGTCATATCTTAACAAAAGTTGAGGCTTAAATTCTTCAGCTTTGTTGGTCGTCTGATGGGCATAGCCCCTTGAAGCCCTCTACTGTTTCCATAGGAAACAAGGACGTGAGGGTAGGCGACACGTGACATAGTCAACCCGGCATAGCCTTGTATCAAACGAATATCTTAATTTGATATAATCATATTTAGGAGTCATGCGACAAGAGGGATTATATATGCCAAATAGTGTCAATAAAAAAGCTATAAAAATCATAAGACTGAAAAGCAAGCCGAACATAATAATACGCTTGGCTAAAGTTAGTGATATGAGAAGGATACAGATGATGTATACCGAGGTTTATGGCGTTAATTATTCAGTTCCTCTCATAATTGATAAGGATTTGATGAGGTTTGCTATTGAGAACGACCAATATTATTGGCTTGTGGCTGAAACAAATTCCAGAATAATAGGCAGCTTAGTTTATGTGGTGGATGATAAAAGGCGTTTGTCAAAAGCTTTTGGAGCGGTTGTTTCCAGAGAATATCGCGAGCATGATTTAGCTCAGACAATGATGAAGTTGATTCTGGATGATATAACTAAGAAGAATAACCTTGTTGATCTTGTTTATGCTACTACAAGAACTACCAATTTGGCGCCTCAAAGATTAACCGCAAGTTTGGGTTTTTTGAAATTGGGTGTTTTTCCGAATACCCATAAAGTTTATGAAAATGAAACACATTGCTTGACCGCTTATTTTACTGAAGAGGCCTGGACAAAAAGGAAGAAAACACCCGTTATAATAAAACAGATTTTGCCTTTCTATCAGCTTGTTCAAAAGCAAAGAGAGTTGGAAGAACCTAAGATAAAAGAAATAAAAAAAGATTTATCTGAGGAGAAGAAAAAAATTCTTGAATTTGAAGTTATAAAGGCGCCGAATTTTGTTAAAGACCGTTTTTCAAAAACAAAAGGCACAAGTTTTTTTAGACGTATCTTTATGCCTTTTCATGAACCCAATCTTTTGTTTATAACTTCCGATCAATCAACCGAGGTTTATTTAAGTTACAGTGAAAAAGACAAATATAGTGTAATCCTTGGCGGCTCCACTAGTGAAACGGCGGATGTTGTTCTTGAAAGCGTCTCGAGGGTTCTAAATAATATGAATATGGCTTATGTGGAAGTTGTCTTAGACGCTTATGAACCTGAGCTTCAGTATAGAGCGATGATGGCGCGTTATATTCCAAGCGGCTATTTTCCTTGCGCAAAAAAAGTCGGGGATGCCCGTCATGATTGCGTTGTTTTTTCAAGGACTTTTGAAGCCCTTGATTTAAGCAATGTTAAAGTAACTTCCATTTATAAAATTTTCCTTCAAGAATATGTCAAATTATGGGAAAAAATGTATATCAGTTCGGCTTTTGAAAATGAAGAAAGAAAAAAATAATATTCCGGCCTTTTTTAAACCGATTAAAATAAAATCAGATATTGAGAGATTATTGGAATCCGAACCTTTTGTAATTGGCGCGAAAGCTTCCGCCTTATTTACTGGAGCTATGCGCTCGGCTATGAATAGTCAGCTCAAGCATTCTGCATTCCTCAAAGCTTTTTATAGCATGGAAAAATATGCGCCTAGCGCGCTTAAGAGAGAGGTGGACATTTCCAATATCCCATTTATTTCCGTTAATGCTTTTAAAGAGAGAGATTTGACCACTTTGCCAAAAAGCCGTATTGTGCTTGAGCTTTCGTCCAGTGGCACCTCGGGACAGAAAAGCAAAATGCTTCTTGATAGAGATTCTCTTATAAGAGTTAGAAGAATGGCCTGGAAAGTATTTGAAGGTTTAGGGCTTACCGATTTAGATCATAAACTTAATTATATTTGTTTCACTTATGACCCCGCCGTAGCTAAAGATTTGGGCACCGCTTGGACGGATAAACTACTAACCGATTTAACGGGGCAAGGTGAAATATTTTATGCTTTTAAATGGGATAAAAAGAAGAATGATTTTTATTTTGATATAGAAGGCAGTGTGGCGGCTCTTAAAAAATTTGAAGAGTTGGGGGAAAGGACAAGAATATTGGGTTTTCCCGCTTTTGCTTTAAAGCTTGCTGAAGAATTTAAAAAGAAATATGGCCGTTATGCCAAACTCAATAAAGATTCAACTATAATTACGGGCGGTGGCTGGAAAACTTTAAGTGATGAAGCCATAGATAAAAAAGTTTATAGAAAAATTTTAGCTGATAGTCTTTCAATAGCTACAGAAAATGTTCGTGATTTATTTGGCATGGTTGAGCATGGCGTGCCTTATGTGGATTGTAAGATGGGTAATTTTCATATTCCAAACTATGGCAGAATTATTGTTCGGGATCCCGCTACTTTAAAACCCCTTGGCTATGGCAAGAATGGTTTATTACAATTTATAACGCCCTATCTTACAAGTTATCCTTCAATTTCAATTCTTTCAAGTGATTTTGGTTGGGTTGAAAAAAAATGTTCCTGCGGTCTTAAAGGCCCGGTGCTTTTTATAGGCGGTCGCGCCGGCGTCAAAAAACTTAAGGGTTGTGCCATAAGCGCTTCCACGATGCTATAACAAAGCGTTCGTTGCGTTATTAGCGCTGAGCGTGAATAGTGGTGAAAATTATATGAAAAAAATATTTATTCTATTGATGATTTTATCGCCCATGGCTCTTTATGCTCATCCCCATGTTTGGATTGACGCTTCCGTGAAGATTCACCTTAATGACAAAAAGCAAATAACAGCAATTACGGAGGTTTGGGAATTTGATGATATGTTTAGTTTAGCGGTTATTGAAGATAGTGATAAAAATAAGGATAAGAAGTTTAGTGAAGAGGAAATTGCAAGCGTGAAAAAGTTTTATTTTTTGAACCTTGAAAATTATGGATTTTATACCAATATTTTTATTGATGGCAAAGAAATGCCCTTGAAAATGACTCTTACGGACTTTAGCGCGGAAATTGTTGATGAAAAAGTTGTTTATGTTTTTACGATAAATCTTTCAAAATCTTTTAACCCTTTTAAACAGAAAGTAGATATTGGTATTTATGATTCTCAATATTATGCCGATATTCTTTATGCGGAAGAGCCCTTTTATGCTCAAGGGATAAAAGAGGGCCAATGTCCTTATTATATTTTTGAGGATAAAAAACATCCCACCTATTTCGGATTAGTTAATCCTAAAACTATAAGATTATGCAGAAAACCTTAATTTTAATATTTTTATTATTTTCAATCTCCTTTTCTCTTATTCAAGCTGAGGCCTCTCCTTTTTCAAGTTCTGATAGGAATGAAAAGAGTGAAAGTGTTTTATCGCCGTCAGTAACCAGTATCATCTGGTTTAAATTTTTAAAAACTCAAAGAGATCTTAATCAAAAAATTACTCATTATTTAAATGAAGTTAAAAAAGGGGAAAACTCGTTTATTGTTTGGCTTGTTTTTGCTTTTGCTTTTTTATACGGGATACTTCATTCCATAGGACCCGGTCACGGTAAGCTCATCATATTGTCTTATTTTACAGCGCACGACGCTAAGTGGCCGAGCGCGGTAATGATGGGCTTTCAGATAGCTTTTATACATGGCTTTTCCGCCATTGTTTTGGTTTTGACTGTTAAAAATATAGCTAAATATATTCTAATGTCATCCGCTTCACAAGAGATGCTAATTCTCACCTTGATTAGTTATGGCGCTATAACGCTGGTGGGTATTTTTCTTCTGTGGCAAACATATAAAAGTTCTAAAAAACAGGTTATTGAAAATATAAAAGGAACGGTAAAGTCTAATAAATCACAGTGGCTTCTTGCCTTAAGCATTGGCCTTATTCCGTGTTCGGGAGCTTTGTTGATTTTATTTTATGCTATGGCAAAGCAAATGCTTTTTATAGGCATTGTCAGTGTTTTTTTTATGGCTTTGGGTATGGCGGTAACCTTATCGACAATTGGTTCGGTGTATATTACGGTAAGACGGAAAATTAGTTATTTTGCTGTTTCTAAAAAGAGAAGTAAAGGTATTTTAGCGCTTCATTATATGGGCGCAGGCTTAATTGTTTTAATGGGTTCGGTTTTATTTATTAGGGCTCTAAAGATAGCGTTTTAATTTTATGTTATTATATGTTTCAATAGAGTTTAGGGGACACAAGATAATTTATAACCCTACCACCTGCTTACACAACGAAGGTGTGTCTAATATTATAGGGTTGGAATCACGATAAAGGTTATTTAGATAAACATGAATTTTGAAATATTACAAAAAAATTTGAGAAGCGGCTTAGTGCCGCTAAGCAGGTGGTAGGGTGAAAATAAAAGACACATATTTATTTGGACAAGCAATAAATAAAAAAAGTTGGAAGGCTCGAGAATTGGAAGATTTGGGCCGAAAAGCTAAAGCGAGGGCGGCTGTTTTAAAGAATGTTCCCAGAGAATATATTTTAAATGTTCTTGCCGAGACAGGTAAAATTTTTAAGGATAAAAATTCCGCGTTTAGAAAATTGGCGCTTGAACATTTGAGAGGCGCGGTGTCTTTCTCCGAACCCGTAATTGTTGAAACTCTGGATATTATTCCCGAAATACTTTCTGCGCAAGAGCTTTCAAAGAGAATGAATTTGGAGCTTTTTCTTCCCTATGCGCTTGAAACCGCTGTTGAAAGACGCGGTTATGACGGACTTATAAAAGCGGTGCCCAGAGGCGTTGCTTTACATATTGGAGCGGGGAATGTATTTTTAGGGATAATAGATTCGCTTATTTTGGGCATGTTGACTAAAAATGCCAATATTGTAAAAATTTCATCCACTGGGTCCAATTTCGCAAATATTTTTATGCAGGCTTTACAGTCTTGCGACAAGAAAGGCGTGCTTTCTGCGTCGGTTGCTGTGATTAATTGGAAGGGTGGACAATCGGATTTGGAAGAAACCATTTTAAAATTTACAAATACCGTTTTTGTTTGGGGCGGAGCTGAAGCCGTTCTTTCTTATCGACGGATAGCGCCCATCGGAGTTAATGTAATGGGTTTTGGCCCGAAAACAAGTATGGGCATTGTGTATGAAAATGCCTGGAAAAATGAAGGTTATAAAGGCATAGCTGAGAAAGTGGCAAAAGATGTCTGCTCTTGGGATCAATCGGCGTGTTCTTCCATGCATACGCTTTATTTTCTCTGTCCCGATAAAAAATATCATAAACGCATAATTGACGGGTTTTCTTGTGCGGCTGAAATAGCTTTTTCAGCGTATCAAAAAAAAATGCCACAGGGCGCATTGTCTGAAGATGAGAAAGTTGAAATAACAAAAGCGCGGCAAATGGCGAAAGTGGATATGGTGTTTAAGAATGCCGGTATAATAAGTTCTTTTCCAAAAACCGATTGGACCATTATCTATGAAAAATCTTCGGAGTATAAAATTTCTCCGCTTAATAGAGTGATGTATTTTAAGATAGTTTCTTCAGTAGAGGATATCAAGAAAAGTGTTAAAAAGTATTCGGGTTATATACAAACCATCGGTGTTGGAGGTCATCTTTGCGATAGAAAACAAGTGGTTGACGCTTTTCATGATATAGGCATAGCCAGAGTGGTAAAACTTGGCAGTATGCTTGAGGGAGTAACGGGTTCGCCTCATGATGGCATTTATCCGATGATGAGTTTAATAAATTGGATAGGCATAGAAGGCAAGCCCTCACAGCTTGAAAGAATAACTGAATTGGTTAGATTTGTAAAAAAGAAAAGCCCTTTTTATAAAAAACATTTTGAAGGTATCGGTGAAATAAGAACATTGGAAGATTTTCGGAAATTGCCTTTTCTTGAAAAAGAGCATATTTATGCCAATACGCCTCCCGATAGCTCAGCTATGATGACAAGTAAAGTTCAGAGAGGCGTTTATTTTGCCAGTGGCGGTTCAACGGGAAGTCCCAAATATATTTTTTATAATTCTCCTGAATATGATCATACGGTAAGGCTCTTGGCTTATACTATGGAAGCGGGCGGTTTAAATTCTGATGATGTTATAGCTAATTTATTTATAGCCGGAAATTTATGGTCAAGCTGGCTTTCAGTTGAAAAAGCTATTGCTTATACAAAAGCCATATCGGTCCCGGTCGGCAGCAGTTTGCCGATAGAAAATATAGTCAAATATCTTCAAGATTTTAAAGTAACGGCCATTATAGGGTTGCCTTCTTTTTTGGTCCGATTAGCTGAATATGCCGATGAAAATAAAAAACATTTTAAGTTGAATATAAAAAAGATTTTTTATGGCGGGGAATATGTCGGTGACGAAATGATTAAATTTTTTCAAAAGATATTTCCCGGGGTTGAAGTTAAATCCGCGGGTTTTGCCACGGCCGATGCGGGTGTAGTTGGTTTTCAATGTAAAAAGTGTTCCAAGGGAGTGCATCATATATTTAGTAATAGCCAGTATATGGAATTTGTGGACCCTGAAACTCTTAAGCCTGTTAAAGCCGGAGAAATAGGCGAGCTTGTTATTACAAGTTTAACCAAACGGCATATGCCAATTATAAGATTTCGTCTTGGTGATTTGGGGCGTTGGATTTTAAAGCCTTGTAAATGCGGCAGGAATGAGCATTTGTTTGAAGTTTTGGGCCGTTCCGATGATAGGATTCATGTTGGGGGAGCGCATCTTTTTGTCAGTGATGTTCAAAATGCTGTAGGGAAAGTTAAGGACTTGAGTTTTAATTTCCAGATACTTATAGATAAAAAAGGGCATAAGGATATTTTGACTATAGCGGTTGAAGTTAAAAATGAAAAAGATTTGAAAAATGTCGATAAGATTTCCAAAAATCTTCTGCAGGAAGTTTATAAAAGCTGTGAAGACCTTAAAGAAAGCATTAAGATGAAATGGCTTGATGTCCCCAAAATAGAATTACTTGGCCCTAATTTTCTTGAAAGAGTTTTGAGAACGGGGAAAATCAAAAGAGTAATAGACAAGCGCATAAAAATATAAAACAGAGCGGTTGTTGGGGTAAGTGGCAATTACACTTACCCTCAAGACCAGGGTCTCCTAGAGGTCGCCCTTCCGTCTCTCAGCCTCCTGAATGAACAAGTCGGCTTCCGAACATCCCTGAGCGGCAAATCTTACTGTCACCCGCTTTATATTTAATTTTTATGCTAAAGGGAGAAGTGCCCACCCAACCCTATTTAAGATAAATCCGAATTACCCAGGGTTAATTCAACCTCTGCAGTTGGGGTCAATGTGGTTATGGCGGGAACTGCGGGGGTTGAATTCTGGAAACCAAGGAAAACTCCTATAGAATTTGATATATTATTTTTAGAAAAGAAAGTGAGGAAAAAAATGAAAGATAAAATACATATTATATTTGGAATCATTATTATTGTTTTGTTGCTTGTGTTGATTTTGAGACCGACTACAGGAAAGTTCAAAATTACAGATAATGCCAATAATTCTGGTGCATATTTATTAGACACTATGAACGGTAATACTTGGTTGCTTGAAGTTGACGAGAAGATATTAGTTAAAGATTATATTGAAAAAAATTAAAGACAAGGGAATGGCTTATGAAAAAAATTATATGGGCAATTGTGGCAGTGGCTATTGCGGGCTATTTTATTAATTCTCATTTTGAAGATGAATCAAAAAGAAAAGTAGAAGAACTTAAAACCAAAAAATCTGAGGAAGTTATAAGAACAGCTGTAAAAAAAATGGTATCTCGTTCAAATGCTGTTTATGACTGGGCACTTCATCTAGAAAAAGGGAAGAAGTATTTTTCTCCAATTTTTACCATAGATTTGGAATCTGTATGGTTAACCAAGCGTCCTATTTTGTTTATTGGAGTAATTAAGGATATTGCCACGTTAGATAAACTAAATTATACGATAGAACTTAAGCGTGGATTTCACCATGGGGAGTATTATGTATTTGGGGAAAAAATGGAAGTGTCTCTCCGCTCTTCTAAAAAAATAATTGATTCATTTCTCAAAAAACATCCTAATCTCAACTATTATGACAATCTTGCTGTAATCGCACGTATAAATAATATCCGAGCAGTTTCTTTTTTAGGTGAAGACGGATTAATGGAAGAGGTGAGAATTGGAGAGGGAAAACTTCTTGATATTAAGTATATTGGACGTGTTTCATTAAAGAAACTTGATGCTGAAAAATAAAAGGTACCAGGTACCTTTTGTGAAGATTTCCTTGTGTCGGCTCTGGGGTAATTCGGATTTATCTTAAATAGGGTGGGACACTTTTTTAAAGAAAAAAGAGAAATGATTATGGCAAAGATTTGCGGCGAACGATATTGGGTTTTTGACCAAGGGTTTGTAGCAAATTCCACTGGAACAGCGAGGATGTTTGAAGTCAAAAACTATGTCTTTTGGCTAAGTTCCGGAGCTGGTGAAAAATCCGCAGGTCATATAAATAAAAAACCCACAGAAAGTGAGTGCAAACTTTGCTAGTAATCCACTAGAACCTTATAATTAGTTTTTTATGTCATGGGCCTAAAGGCCTATATAAAATAGGGTCTTTTGAACTTGAAGGGGAATTTTTTTTTAGGTATCGTATGGGTATAC
Source organism: uncultured Elusimicrobiaceae bacterium (assembly GCA_964534135.1). Classification (GTDB taxonomy): domain Bacteria; phylum Elusimicrobiota; class Elusimicrobia; order Elusimicrobiales; family UBA9959; genus JAKLQJ01. The sequence continues at coordinate 18,067 of CAZHQC010000012.1, forward strand.
TTCTTAGGAGGATTTATGAAAAAAATTAAATCGCTACTTTTATCATTAATCGTTTTCTCATTTTTTCTGCCGGTTAGTAATGCGCAGTTAGCCCAGGATTTTAATCTTAATCAAACTCATGATTGGTTAAGCATAATATCGGATTCAGCTTTAAAGTTGAATACTGAAATAAAGCCGGAGCTCAAGGTTTCTCCTATTGTAAAAAAAGAAATAAAAGCCATCTCAAAGCTTTATATTGGAAGAGATATATCGCCCAAAATGAACGATCAAGGCAGAGTAAATGGTATTTTAGCACTTATCAAAAAAATAGTGAACAATGAGCATCTTCAGTATAGCGCGGATGGCCAAACTTTTAGCAATAGAGAAAAAATTCTTCCCGATCAACCCCGCGGCTTTTACAAAGAATATACCTTCATTCCTCCCAAAAATAGTCCTAAGCATATAATGATTGGAGATGTTGGATACAAAGTTGGACCTTCATTGTCATCTCGTGGTCCTGAGAGACTTGTTATAGGTGATAATAAAATAGTTTATTATACACCTGATCATTATGCTCGTTTCGCAAGACTTGAAATTGTTAAATAATGGATTTAGTTTTCACAGAAAAAGATGATCTCTTAAAAATTTCGCCCGGCAAAACCATTGAGGATGTCGGGCGTTTTTTTAATTCTCTTAAATACTCCATAATTATTTTTGAATCTGAAAAATGTAAAACCAAAAAAGGTTTGCTTTTAGAGTTTAAGGAAAAACTTAGGTTTCCGGGTGATTTTGGTTTTAATTGGGATGCTTTGGAAGATTCTTTAAGAAATTTAGATTATGACGGGCAATCAAAAAAATATTTATTAAGTTTTAAAGATTCTGTTGTTTTAGCAGAGGATGTGGAAGGTAAAGAAATTCTTAAAGATATATTAAAAAGCGCATCTTCCTTCCTGAAAGAAAAACATGACATTGACCTAAAAAGTGTTTTCTTTTGAAATTAAAATTTCATTATTAAGGATGCGAAAATTGCGAGTCTACAGATTTGCTCATGCAGAAGGTTTTACCGCCGTAATAACCATAGGTTTTGATGCGGTATAACATAGTTTGATAACGCCGTTGCCTCCTTCGGTTTATTCAGCGGCTCCGGAACTCAGGAAAAAGACATAGCTTTTACCTTCAAACATCCTCGCCGTTTCGGTGAAATTCCTTCATAAACCTTGCATACAAGGCTAAACCTCAAAAATCGCTCTCTTACAGACTTACAGTTTTCTACTGAATTTTTTATGTGGTGTGAGAGTATCCCGCCCGCCCTATTTAAGGTACAGCGGATTTACCCTGTTTTAGAAGGAAATGTCTGATATAATTTGATATATTGTTTTTAGATAGAAATATAGAAGGGGAGAAATCATGCAAATTTATATTCAGAAAAATAAAAAGATAGAAACTTTAAAAGAATTTGATTTTAAATTAGAAAAAGAGATACAAAATATTTGTGAAGATAATTTACCCGTATTGTTTGGATTGGAAAAAGTAAAATCGGAATTTGAATTAAATAATCTGCGAATTGACACTTTGGCGTATGATTCTAAAAATAAGTCGTTTGTAATTATTGAATATAAACGGAATAAGAATTTCAGTGTAATAGATCAAGGGTTTGCTTATTTGTCACTGCTTTTAAATAACAAAGCAGAGTTTATATTGGAGTATAATGAGAATTGCAATAAAAATTTTAGAAAAAAAGATATTGATTGGGAACAAACACGCGTTATATTTATTTCACCTTTTTTTACTGTTTATCAAAAACAGTCTGTAAATTTTCAAGATTTGCCAATGGAATTATGGGAAATTAAAAAATTTGATAATGATATCATTGTTTTTAATCAAATTGAGGCATTAAAAAATAGTGAGTCAATTAAAACTGTTACTAAAGCAAGTAAAGAAATTAACTTAGTAAGTAAGCAAATTAAGACTTATACAGAAAATGAGCATTTGGATAACGCTAATATTAATATTAAAGAAATTTATGAGATAATAAAAGAGCGAGTTTTCTCTTTTGCTGGAAATGTTCGGATTAAACCAAGAAAGTTATATATAGGTTTTGTTAACAAAACAAACTTCTTAGATATTAAAATTCAAAAAAAGTCTTTAAAGGTATGGCTAAATTTGAAAACGGGCATTCTTGATGATCCTAAAAAATATGCAAGAGATGTATCAAATATTGGGCATTGGGGTAATGGAGATTACGAGATTAATATTGAGAATTCTGCAAAAGTAGATTTCGATTATCTTGAAAGTTTAATAAAACAATCTTATTTTAAAAATTAAGAAAGTAAAAAGGCACCTGTTACCTTTTTAAAATTCGTTACGAGTCTCTAGTCCCCAAACACGAAAACTGAACAAAAAGGTACCAGGTACCTTTTATGAATTTTTCCTTGTTATAGGGTAGTTCGGATTTATCTTAATTGGGGTGGGTGGGATATTTTTAAAAATGAAATAGCCGGAATGAAGATTGTTGCAAAGATTTGCGGCGAATGATATTGGGTTTTTGGTCAAGAATTTGAAGTGAATTCCTCAGGAACAGTGAGGATGTTTGAGGGCGAAAACATTGTTTTCAACCGAGTTCCGGAACTGACGAAAAATTCGAAGGCCGCTTAATTAAAAAACCCACAGAAAGTGAGCGTAAACTTTGCAATAATCTTTAAGCAAAGCATTAAAATTCAGTTTACTGGTAAACTTACTGACAGGACCCTTTTGCTTTAATATATTCCTTGTTCTCTTAGTTCCTCATCTGTTGTGCCGAAATGATGAGCTATTTCATGCATCACCACATGGAGTATCTCCTTTTTCACTTCTTCCTCATTAGAACATATAGCTTCTATATTTTTTTTGAAAAGAGTTATCTTGTCTGGCATAAATCCGCTATAAGCAGAGCCTCTTTCTAAAAGAGGCACGCCTTCATATAAACCCAAAAGTCCCCGTCCCATCTTATCTTCCATTGATTTGTTTGGAGTATCGCTTACTATAACAATCACATTTTCCATTTTATTTTTAAAAAAATCAGGAAGTTCTTTTATGGATTTAGCTGTTATTTTTTCAAATTCGGCATTAGTCATAATCTAAAATATCAAAGTCATATAGCACAAATTTTAATGAGTCCTTTAATTTAAAGCATAGCATAAAATGTTAAAATAAAACTGAAATCGCAGGACAATTTTGGAGGAAATTTTGAAGTATTGGAAGATTTATTTAAAAGGCGGATTAATCGTAGTTATCTGCGGTTTTGCCGCCATTTTTATTTTTAATAGTTTCCTTTTTTATAATACCAAGTATTCGGGTTCCGGAAATATTTTTGGTGTTTTGGAAAAAGGCGCCGGGCAAAAATCCAAATATAAAAATCAGGAGCCTTTTAAAGATAAAAAAAACAAATCCAGAAGCCGAGATTTGTCCGGAATTGATTTATCAGCTGTTGATTTGAAAGATAAGGCGGCTATTTTATTAAATTCAGATTTTAACATTTTCACAAAGTGGCCTAAAGAGCTTCCCAAATCTTTTGTTCCTTCAAAAATATTTAAAATGGGGAAGAATCCCGGTCTTGGCATAAAGAAGTTTCATAAAAAAAATATAAATGGAAAAGGCGTGTCAATTGCCATAATAGATCAGCGGATTTTTACCGGGCATTCCGGTTATAAGGAAAGACTCAAGCTTTATGAAGAAATACATTATTCAAAACTGCATAATTTATTAGGGCGCGGCGGTCATGGCGAGGCTATGGTTTCAATAGCGGCCGGCAATGTTTCAGGGGTGGCGCCTAAAAGTGATATTTACTATATAGCGACTGATCCCGGAACCATGAGTATTTTTTCTTCTTCCTGGTATGTTTATGATTTTAATTGGCTCGCCAAAGCGATAAGAAGAATATTGAGTATTAATAAAGTTTTATCATCTAATGAAAAAATAAAAATTATAGTTTTCTCTTTTGCCTGGCCGGATGTTTCGGTTAAAGGTTATGATGAATTGCTTAAGGCTTTGGATGAAGCGGAAAAAGAGGGAATTTTTATTTCAAGTCCTCTTTCTTTAAAGCTTTATGGTTATAGGCTATCCGCTTTAGATAGAGCTTTTCTTAAGAATCCCGATTCTTTCGGTTCCTATGCTCCATCAATTTGGTTTGATTATTTTTCAGCAGGTTCAAAAGATATAAAAACCATTTATGTGCCGTCAAACTCAAGAACTGTAGCTTCGTTTACCGGAAAAGATGATTATCATTTTTTTTCGCGCGGCAGATATAGTTTTGCTTTAGCTTATGTAGCGGGAATTTATGCTTTGGCTTATCAGGAGGATAGTTCTATGACTCCTAAGAAATTTTTAAAAGCCGCTTTTGAAACAGCTGAAATATTGACTATTCAAAAGAAGGATAAAAAATATAAAGTCAGAGTAATAAATCCCAATAAAATTATTAAAACAAATAAAAAATAAATCAAGGAGAAATATATGACCCTACCACCTACTTATCGCTCAAAGAGCGATCAAAAAAAACGATTAGCGCTGAAGACGCAAAAAAAACAAGTAGCGCCTAAGGCGCTACAAGCAGGTGGTAGGGTGAAAGTTTTCACGCAAAAAGAATTGGAAAAATACGCGGATACACTTATTTGGGGGCTTAAAACCGCCCGTCCGTCCATTAAAAAATATGAATCTGTTCTTTTGAGATGTGACTTGGAAGGTTTGCCTCTTGGTGAGGTTGTGCATGCTAAACTTATTAAACAGAAATATAATGTTATTTTTAAATTAATGCCGACACCGGATATTGAAAGAAATTTTTATGCTTATTCAGATTCAGCGCAACGCAAATTTATAGCTCCGGGAGAGAAAGAATTATGCGCGGGTCTTGGAGGCAATATTTATATACATGCGCCTAAATCTTTAACTCATTTAAAAGATATAGATACTAGAAGGCAATCTGAAGTTGCGATAGCGAAAAAATCTTTAAGAGATATAATGAGCAAAAATGAAGAGAAGGGACTTTTTGGCTGGACTTTATGCACCTATCCTACGGAAGAACTGGCCAGGAATGCCAATCTTTCGCTTAAAGTTTATAGCCGCCAAATAGCAAAAGCTTGTTTTTTAAATGAGGCAAATCCCGCTAAAAAGTGGGCTTGGCTTTATAAAGAAAGTATGGGGATTAAAAAATGGCTTAAATCTCTAAAAATTGACCAATTGCTTTTAAAATCAAAGTCTATGGACCTGAAAGTTAAAGTTGGAGATATGAGGCAGTTTTTGGGTGTTAGCGGTCATAATATCCCAAGCTTTGAAATTTTCACTTCACCCGATTGCCGTTATACCGAGGGTGTTTATTTTGCCAATCTTCCTTCTTTTAGAGGGGGAAATTATGTTGAAGGTATAAGGCTTGAATTTAAAAACGGCAAAGCCGTTAAAATTTCAGCTAAAAAAGGCGAAGATTATGTTAAAAAAATACTTGTCACCGATAAAGGCGCGTCTATGCTGGGTGAAATTTCATTGACGGATAAAAGATTTTCCAAAATTGATAAATTTATGGCAGATACTCTTTTTGATGAAAATTTTGGCGGTAAAAACGGTAATTGTCATCTTGCGGTTGGAAATTCTTATTCAGATACTTATGCTGGCGATATTTCAAAAATGAATAAAAAAATTAAAGAAAAACTTGGTTTTAATTCTTCTTCCATACATTGGGATTTGGTAAATACTGAAGATAAAATAGTTAAAGCTGTTCTTAAGAATGGTAAGACAATCACTATTTACGAAAAAGGAATGTTTAAACATTAAAAATTCGCTAAGCGAATTTTTATAGGCAATCCCAATAGAAATACCCGACATTAGAACAGTCACTTTTAGTGATTTAATTCTAATGTGGAGAGTAGGTTTTTTGCGCAATCAAATAACATTAATCGCCCTATTCACGGGGAAGGAACGCTCCCTATGTCCACATTTTTTGACAATCTAAAAACCGAGCGTGGCAAAAGAATATTAATTTCAATGCTGGCTCTTTCATTCTCAATAGCTTTTCTTGTTGCCGGCTATGAATTTATAAGGTCGGCCGCTGAATCTTTATTGATATATCATTATGGCGTTGCCAATAAACCTTATGCCATGGCTATGGTGCCTTTTGCTATGGCTTTGTTTATTTATGGTTATGGGCGTTTGCTTTCATTGTTAGGAAGTAAGAAGGCTTTTCTTGCTTCTGTTTTATTTAGCACGATTCTTTTCGTCATGTTTTTTATCGGTTTGAAAAATGGTTATAAGCCTTTTGCTTTTTTGCTTTATTTATTCAAAGAAGCATATATTGTAATTTTAATTGAGCAGATTTGGTCTTTTATTAACAGCACATTAAAGACTTCCGAAGCCAAGCTATATAATGGACCCATTATGGCTGTTGCGGCATTCGGGCCGATAATGGCGGATCATTTAATCTCTCAATATGCCGTGAAATTCAGCACTGAAAATTTTATTCTTGGCGCGGCCATTATGATGATTCCAACTTTTATATTCGCTTGGATAGCTTATAATAAAGGCGGTGAGCCCGTGCCTTTAAAAGATGAGACGGGTGGAGTTAAAGGGCATATGGGTTTGCATATACTTAGGGAAAACAAAACCATAATGTATATAGCTCTTGTCGTTTTTTCCACACAAATAGTTTCAGCGCTTATGGACCTTAGATTTTCTCAGCTTGTTCAGGATTCCATAATTGGCAAGGATTTGATAACCGCTTATTTCGGAGCCTTTTGGATGAAGGTTAATATTGTGGCTTTTACTATGCAATTTTTAATAACGCCTTTTTTAATGAAAAAGGTGTCCATAAGAGTTATACAAGTCTCGATTCCTCTTATTCATTGTGTGAATTTTATGGTCCTATTTATTTATCCTCAGCTTGCTTTTGCCTCTTTTGCTTTCTTAACTTTTAAGGGTTTGGATTATTCCATTTTTAGGGCGAGTAAAGAAACTTTATATATTCCTTTTTCCTATGATACCCGTTATCGAGCCAAGCAGATAGCTGATGCTTTTACTTATCGATTCTCCAAAGGTTTTACCGCGCTTTGCATCTCCGCCATTTCTTCTTTTACAATTGTCAGCGGAATTTTTTATGCTTTGGCGGGAATATTATTTTCCGGTATATGGACAGCCTTTGCCTTTCCTTTAACAAAGAATAGAGAGAAAGAAAGCTTTAAAGTTTAAGATAATTAAGTGTAACGGAATTTCAAGCCTCTGGCGGGTTAACTATGTCACGTGCCGCCTGCCCTCGCATTTTAGATTCCTCTGGCTCTTAGGAATCTGCCTGTAAAGTGAACTTGTTACACTTTGAAAGATTCCAAGAATGTTGGTCCCATGAACTCCGTTACACGGGAAATCTGCAGAGGGTAGCAAGGGGCTATGCCCATCAGACGGCCAAAGTTTGTAGGATTGGCCATAAGATGGCTAAGATGCACAAATTTATAGCTCACAGATAACGGGGATAACAAGGATAGTGATTAAAAAATCCATTAAATCCGTGTATATCCGTGAGCAAGAAGAGTTCCCCGCCCAAGGCGGGACTAATTTAATTTTTGTTTTTATCGTATCGTTGCCGCATTGTTTTATTTTTTAGAATTTAAAGGCGGCGGATATTCTGTGAACATTTCCGAGTTCGCCATAAGGCGAGAAAGCATAGTCCAATGAATATTCTCTATAGACTATTCCCGTTCCAAGCGTAATATTCCTAAAGCCCTCAAAATCAAATAAGGCTCTTGTATTAAAACCGGAACGCAAAGATACGGTGGTATCTTTGGTGAAACTAATATTTATTTCATTACCCATGGAAAGATAGGCATAATTATCTTTGGGCGCCGTTATATCCGCGGTAACGATAAAATGTTTGGAAATTTCCGTTACTGTGCCAAAACGGAAAATCATGGGGAGGGGGTATTCATATTTATCAAATCTAAGGGTACCCATTATATTTTGTAGACCTATGGTCATGCGTAAACGATTATCAAATAGATAAGGAAAACTAATGCCCACATCGGCTGAGACGGTTGTATCGGAATCGATAATTGATGAACGTACCAATTTTCCATTAGCGCCAAGAACAAATCTCTGTTCAGGATTTTTATTATAGCCCGTAATATTAGAAGCGAAGCCCACAGTTAGAGCTACATCATAAGGGCTAAAAGAACCGGTATCAATTCCCGATGAGTCTGTTTTTTTGATCGAGCCCGTATTTAGATATTGAATGGAAAAACCCCAGGCTCCTACATTTCCCGCGTTTTGGGCATAGGCTATATAATCGTAAGACATGCCTGCAAGATAGGGCATATGCATCATAACAAGAGATTGGTTTTTTATTTTTATTAATCCCGCGGTATTCCAAAAAATAGCGCTGGCATCATCAGCCGCGGCGGCATAAGCTTCGCCCATAGCCGTGGCTCTGGCTCCAACCGCTATTTTTAAAAATTGAGCGCCATGAGTTCCAACAGAGGCGCTGTCAAAACCTTTGGCGGCCAATTTGCAATTGCCGGAGCATAGCAGTATTAAACATGCCGTAAGTGTTCTTATGCTTATACGAGCCAAAGCCATACTTACGAAAAACGCTGTTTTAGAGCCGTTTCGCTGTTTGCCTTTCCGACTTGTCCCTCCGAAGCTTGTTAGCGAAGGGGGAAGTTTTTTAGCGTAGGATGGGCAAGCTGTCGAGTTGTATGGGCTTTTTATTTTCATCTTTCTATCGCCACTTTAAATAATTTTTTTACTTGGCCATCTGCGGTTTGTATATGAACCAAATAGACTCCGCTTGCTACTTTTCTTCCGCTTGTATTTTCGCCTTCCCAATAAGCTGTGCCATCCACATCGGTTCTTATTTTTTTAACCAACTCTCCCAAGATGGTATAAATTTTAATTTTTGCCGAGGGAGGGAGATTCGTAAAATGCATAACACCGGCTATGCTTGAAGGTTGATAAGGATTTGGATAAATTTTCACATTTGCCAAAGATGGTCCGGGCGTTACTTCCATTATTTGAAAGGTGGATAAATGCCAAGTTTGAGCTGTAATTTTATTATTAAGGGTATCTGATATCGACGGCAGGGGAACCCAAACATTATTTATTGCATCATAAAGAGCTATAACTAATCTGTTTCTATCCATGCCGGTGAGACGGGAGTCATTATTTTTATAGGGAATGGTCAAAGTAAGAGATTTAAGCAAAAGCATTTTAGGATTTTGAACAACAGTCATACCGATGCCGGTTTCTGATAAAGTTGCCACAGCGCTTAAGGGAGAAGCAAATGTTGTTATTGGCTCAATGGTAATTATGGTGGAACCGCCGAAAGAATTAGCGGGAGCGAAAACCGAGATATCACCATAGGAAGTTTCAAGAGTTACTGTGCTGTCGGTATTATAAAGGGCATTACCCTCTATACTGGAGAAAGTTATGGTGGAGCCTATATTGACGAAAGCGGTTTTTATTTGAGTTAAGCCTTCGGCTTGCATTCTTGCCCAGTAGGTGGTATTTATTAAAAGATTTCCAAATTGTAAATGTGTGTCGAGGGTGGCTCCTGAGGCGACTAGAAATGGCGGTAAGAAATCATCACTTTTACTTGAAATTTCAATATTGTAGACGGTAAATGAAGAATTCTCATTTGATTGCCAATTGACTGTAAAACCGTCATGCATGAAATTTGTAAATGTTTCATCTGCCGGGATGGCATAAGGCGTAGTGGGATAAGTTAGAGCTATTGGAAGAGGTGTCGCCGCAGTTAAAACACTTGTGGGATTATAGGCGGCAACCCTTAACTGATAGGAAGTATTTGGAATAAGAGAGTCAAAATGGGCTGAAGTATTTTGTGTTATTGAGGAGAAAACAGGTTCGGCAAAAACCGCGCTTGAGGATATTTCCGCCAGATAATAAGTTCCGCCGAGATTAGAATTGGCATCCCAGACCAAAGTTACTGAGGATACTCCCAAGTCCATAAAATCCTCAGAAACGGGTGGATAAGCCAGCGTTGCCATAGCGCTAAATTCAATTGGGCCGCTTGGAATATTAAATCTATTGAGAGAGGTAACTTTAGAATAATAGGTTGTATTCGGGCTAAGTCCTGTGAATTCGACAAAAGCGTTTGTTGTTGAAGATGAAGCAAATGGGGATGAATAGTCGGAGTGATTGGATATTTCCGCTAAATATACGGTGTCCGTAGGATTGGAATTTATATCCCAGTTCAACGTCATGGTTGTTGAGGTTAAATCATAATCTTCTTGAATCGGGATATTGGCGAGAGTAGCCGTAGTTGGCGCTTGAATATAATTTTTTTCATTATCCCAATTTATTGTTCCCACTCTAAAGAAATAAGTTGTATTTGCCGAGAGGTTTTCTATCGATAAATTGTTAACGGAAATTATTGAAGTTTGAGATGAATATAAAATGGTATTAAAGTTGGAATAAACGGAGGATTCGAGCACATAACTTTCAGCGGTGGCGTTTATGGGACTGCTTGCAAGAGGTGTCCAGCTTATGGTTATGCTTGAATAAAATACATTTTCAAGGGCGGCTCCCGAAACAGGCAGACTGAGAGTGGAAGCCTGGTTAGGCGTGGTATTGGTATAGACAGTAGCGCCATTATATAAGGGGCCGGCTCTAAAGTAGTATACGGTATTTGCGTCTAAACCCGGAAGTAAAAGTGAGGAAACAGCCGCATTTGTTGTTGAATTTTCAGCCTTGATATAATTGAAATATTGATGTGTTGAGGCTTGCACCGCATAACCGTCGTAGTCCACGGTTGAGAAAAGAACGGTCGCGCTTGATTCCCATATATTTTCAAAAGTTATAGCCGAAAGCGGAGGAGGCAGTTCGGTTATTATGGAATCAAGTTGTGTGTATATGGGCGCTTGAGCCCAGTTGAGAGCGGCAAGGCGCAGATAATAAGTGGTATGCGGCCAAAGTCCTTCAATTGAAAGAGAATCGACTGTATTTATGGCAGTTGAAGATGAATAAATTATTCCGCCAGCTGAAAAATTGGCGGTTGAAGCTTGAAAAAGATAGCCCTCGGCCGTGTATTGTTGAGGAGAGAGAACCAATGGATTATAACTGACATTTACAGCTACGGAAGAGACATTTGTCGTAGTAAGCGCCTTTGAAAGTTTTAAAGTGAGCGAGATGGCGGATAAAGTTTGACTGTAATTTGGTTCATTTGCCGTATTTAATGAGCCTATTCTAAAGTAATAAGTGGTGTTCGCGTTTAAATTTGAAAGTGTGAGGGTGCTTTGATTAAGAGTATAGGTTGTTGAAGAAATTGTTTGAGTGGCGGTAGTGAAATTTGTTGATGACGCTTCAAAGATATAGCCCAGGGCTGAATCTTCAAGTGGAGAAGAGGGGAAGGCCGTCCAGCCAAAAACGGAGACATTTGAAGATATGGAAATTAAACTAAAGTCTGAGGGTTCTTTTGTGAGGGTGGTAAAATTTTCAGAAATATTATAATTAGGGGCATCATTTTGATTTAGCGCGCCGAGCTTAAAATAATGCGTGGTGTTTCTTTTCAGGGAAGTAAAAGTTTGTAAAGCCGTTGAATTATTGCTTGTCAAAAAAGAAGGAAGAAGAGAGTCATATACGGGGGAAGTTGTTAATAAAATTGAGTAGCCTTCGCTGTCTTCAGCTTGATTAAGGCTTTGAAGAGGAGTCCATTTTATTGTTACGCTGGTTTCATAAGTCAGAAATTCTGTTAATGAAGTATCCATAGTTAATGTGCTGCTTGATATTCCCGATGTATAGGCCGTTGGGATTAAATCAAGATTAAGGGCTTTAATCCGGAAAAAATAAGTGGTATTGGCGTTTAGACCTCCTATATCCACAGGAGGATAGGGTTCTGTGATTGAAAAATTTTTCGTACTGAAATTATCGGTTGACACATCAATCATATAGTCGGTATATTCGGGATTTCCGTTTACATCCCAATTGATGTTTACAGTGGCATCGGCTGATGAGACCGCAGTAAAAAAATTAGAAATAAATTTAGGGTTTGAAGGCGCTACTGCATAGGTTGTTGTTGAGATATCTTCATAAGTGATATCACCTACATTTTTGACTTCAAAATAATAAATGGTATTTGGATTTAAGTCGGGATAAGATGTCGTATTGGCTGTAAGTGTGCCTGAAGATAGATAGGGCGTAAAAGAAGCGACAGTTGATATAACCGCAACATAATTATCTGTTTCTGCGGTCCAGCTGAAATTTGCCGAACCTGTGCTTATGTAAACTGTTATGTGATTAACTGCAGCCGCAAATGATGCGCTGGCAAATGAAAATGTCAGCCAAAAGGCTGTCAAACAGATTTTCAATAGAAACTTTATGCGCAGGGCATTCATGTATATAGTTTAGTAAATAATGCGCCAATATCCATTAACAATATGTTACAAAAACATCGTGGCAGGCAACAGGCTGCAGGCAAAAAGCTTGTATTGCGTTTGACTTTGACCGTGATTCTATAATAAAATTCAAGTGGGAGGTCTTTGTCCTAGGTATGAACAAATGCTTTATTGCGACATTATTGATAAGCGCGGCGCTTATTGTTTCATGCGGAAAAAAAAATGCCGACAATGATATTGTGCGCCTGGCGGGCTCTATGTCTCCGGGTGAATTTATTCTTGTGCCGAAAGTTCTGGCAAAATTCAAGGAAAAATATCCTGACATTGAAGTAAAATACGAGCTTATAAGCGGTAGTTATCTTGATATCATACAAACCAGAATAGCCGGTGGAACACCTCCTTCGGTTTTTTATTTGGACGACCTTTACGCGCCGGATTTTATGAGCAAAGGGGTTCTTGAGCCTTTGGATGAATATATCAAGCGCGATAATATTGATTTAAGCGATTTTTATTCCAATCTCCTGACGGCATTTCAGTATAAAGGGAAAACCTATGGGCTTCCGAAAGATTATAATACGCTTGGTTTGTTTTATAATAAAAAAATATTTTCCGACGCGGGCTTAAAGCCGCCAAAAAATTGGGAAGAACTTTATGCTATCGCCAAAAAATTAACAGGCGAGCGAAACGGTAAAATGACTTATGGTTTGTGTTTGCCGCCCGACCTTGCCAGATGGCTGCCATTTCTCTATCAGGCGGATGGCAAATTAATTGATTCTGATGGAAAAAAAATGGCGATTAATTCTCCCGAAGGCTTGAAAGCGCTTAAATACTACGCGAAATTGATAGATGATAAAATCGCTGTTAAGCCTAGCTCTGTCGGAGCGACATGGTGCGGGCAAGCTTTTGGTTTGGGAAAAGTGGCGATGGCTATTGAGGGCGGTTGGCTTATCCCTTCGCTTACCAATGATTTTCCGAAACTTGAATATTCCATCGCTAAGCTTCCAAAAGACAAAAAAAACTCCACTATCGCTTTTACCGTGGCTTATGCCATTTCCAAACGCTGTAAAAATAAAGAGGCGGCATGGCAGTTGATTAAATATCTTACGGGTAAAGAAGGGATGCGGGCATGGACGGAACTCGGGATGGCTCTGCCCTCGCGCGAATCGGTCGCCAAATCCGGCAATTATTATAAAAAAAATCCGCAATGGAAAGAATTAATAGCGTCGACAAAATTCGCTCGCCCGTGGCAATTTACACCCGGTTTTGGCAGAATTTCAAGAAACATAACAAATAATATCGAATCCGTATTCTTGCATTTAAAAACTCCCGAAGAAGCGCTGCGGGACATTCAGATTTACGGGGATAAACGATTAAAATATCACGGAGAGCGTCAGTATGGGCGAAAACAAAATTAAAAATAAAAACGAATACGCGATAGGTGATACTATCGCGGGTTATGGATTTATTTTACCTGCGGTAATCATGATGATTATTTTTGTTTTTTGGCCCATGGTGTCGGCATTTTTACTGAGTTTTCAGAATTGGAGCGCTTTAAATCCCGAGCAAAGTTCGTTCGTCGGATTGGATAATTATATCGCTCTTATGCATGACGAAGAATTTTATATCGCGATTTACAACACAATCATCTATACGGCATGGGTGGTTCCGATTCAAACATTTATTTCACTGGCTTTGGCGGCCGTATTAAATCAAAAACTGATGGCCCGCAATTTTTTTAGAGCGGCGTTCTTTTTTCCGTCGCTAAGTTCCTCCGTGGTTATCACGATGATATTTATGTGGATATTCAACGCGTCGGGAATATTTAACGCATTACTGGCATCTATAGGAGCGCAGGGAGCGGATTGGCTGGGCGACCCGAGATACGCTCTTAAGGCTATTATGGTGCTTAATATTTGGACTACTACGGGCACATTAATGATTATCTTTTTGGCCGCTTTGCAAAATATATCGCCGCAGATTTATGAAGCCGCGGCCATAGACGGGGCAGGGCCGGTGCGGATATTTTTCAAAATAACAGTTCCTCTTATGCGGCCGGTAATTTTCTTTGTGGTTATTTTGGGCATAATAGGCTGTTTTCAAATATTTGATCAAGCGTTTATCGCTTCGGGAGGCGGCGGCGGACCCGTGAACTCAACTTTAACCGCGGTATTTTTTATATATGTGTCGGGTTTTACATACTTTGAGATGGGCTATGCTTGCGCGGCGGCATTTGTTTTATTTGTCCTTATATTCGCGGCCACCGTCATACAGAGAAAGCTTATGCCGGATAAAGGTTACTAAATGAATGAAAATACGCAAAAAAAGATAGTGAAAATTTTAAGCTATACACTGCTCATTATTATGGCATTGGCCATGTTCATACCTTTTATGTGGGCGGTATCCACATCGTTTAAAGAAGCGGGGACGGTTATCGGAAATAATAGTATCATTCCCGACAATCCCACCATTGAAGCGTACCGCACGGTTATTTTTGGCGTTCCGTTTCCGCGTTGGTTTTTTAACAGTTTTATTGTTGCCGCTTGCGTTACCGTATTAAATTTGTTTTTTTCTTCAATGGCGGGTTACGCTTTAGCGAGAATTAAATTTCCTGGCAGCACCATTATATTTTTCATAATACTCGGCTCCATGATGGTGCCCGGGCAAGTAACAATGATTCCCGTATTTAAAATACTTCAAAGCATGGGATTGCTTGACACCTATGCGGGATTGATAGTGCCTTTTATGGTAAGTGCGTTCGGAATATTTCTTATGAAGCAGTTTTTTGAATCGGTGCCGAAAGAGCTTGAAGAAGCGGCGATGATAGACGGATGTTCGCATTTCAGAATATATTGGCAGATAATCCTGCCGCTCGCGTTCCCCGCATTGGCGGCGCTCGCGATATTCACTTTTTTGGGCAGTTGGAATAGTTTTATGATGCCGTTAATCATTGTAAGCGTGCCCGAGATGCAGACACTGCCGCTCGGCATCGCGATGTTTAAACAGCAATACTCCACCAACTGGACGGTTCTTATGGCGGCTTCGGTGTTAATAACGCTTCCCGTCGCTGTTATTTATCTGTTTTTTCAGCGCTGGTTTGTTGAAGGGATTTCATTTTCAGGATTAAAGGGGTAAGAGATGGCGGAAGTTAAATTGGTAAACATTAATAAGCGATATGGCGATAAAGTGGTTATTCACGATTTAAATATTACCGTGAATGATAAGGAATTTCTTGTTTTGGTTGGCCCGTCGGGCTGTGGGAAATCAACCACCATTCGCGCCATTGCCGGCCTTGAAAAAATAACGGACGGCGATATGATAATAGACGGCAAACGCGTAAATGATATACCGTCCAAAAATCGCGACATAGCGATGGTGTTTCAAAACTACGCTCTTTATCCGCATATGAATGTGTATGAGAATTTGGCATTCGCTCTTAAATTGCGGCAATTGCCAAAAGATGAAATTGACCGTACTGTAAAAGAAACCGCGAATATTTTGAATATCAAAGAATTGCTTTACAAAAAACCCGGACAAATGAGCGGCGGCGAAAAACAGCGCGTTGCGCTTGGCCGCGCTATTGTGAGAAATCCCAAAGTTTTTCTTATGGACGAGCCATTATCCAATTTAGACGCTAAATTGCGCGTGCAAACAAGAGCGGAGATTAAAAAAATTCATAAAAAACTTGGCGTAACCATCATATATGTAACTCATGATCAAGTTGAAGCGATGACTATGGGAGACCGCATGGCGGTGCTTAAAGACGGTTATCTTCAGCAAATAGATACGCCGTTAAATATTTATAATTATCCAAGCAATATTTTTGTGGCGGGATTTGTGGGCAGTCCGGCCATGAATTTTATTAAAGTCAAATTGAATGAAATTGACGGTAAATTTTACGCCGAATCACAGTGGTTTAAACTCCTTGTGCCAGAGGGAAAAATTAACAAAAAATATATTGAAAAAGAAGTAATAATGGGCATACGCCCCGAACATATGGAACATATTTCCTGTGCCAACTCACTGCTGGCTTCTTATTCGGAGAGTGGTCAAAAAGAACAAATGCCGACTGATGACGGGATATCTAATCTTCAAACGATTAAAATGTTCGTCAATATGCTTGAACCGACCGGCGACAATATATTGGTTCATGCGGGACATGAGGATATAGCTATGACTATTTCTGTTTCATCCAATGCCAAAATAAATACCGAAGAAGAAACTGATTTTGCGATTAATATAAATAAAATCCATTTATTTGACGCGGAAACTCAGGTTTCAATAACTCAACAGGATTAAAGGGAAGGGTTTATGTGAGGGCAGCGTCTCTGCGCACCTGCAGGAGTGGGCGATTTGCCAATCACCAAAGAGACAAAACTCTTTGGTGCCTGGAGAATTGGTATAAGTAAAAGAATCACTACACATATTTAAAGGCCTTTGGAGCTTTGAAGAAAAGTAGCCGGCTAAAAAGCTTGCCGGCAGGGGAAAATCAAACTGATAAGACTCTAAGGTTGTATTTTTTTCTCCGCAACTTTTTCACAAAAAGATAACCCTGAAAATGGGGTCAGCCACCATTTAGGGTGAACTATTTTCCACCTTATAGGTGGAAAATTATTTTGTTGAGAAAATTTATGAAAAGAATATTATTTTTAGTTTTTTTGTTTGCCGCCTCTGTTTTACAGGCGGCGGAATTTGAAGTGGTTGATCAACTAACTGTCGATGGCGCTACAACGCTAAAAAGCTCAGTCGTAGTCATAGTGCCCAATCTCAACCTTCCTTTATCACTTTGGGTTTCCACATCCG
>CAZHQC010000013.1:0-34990 GCA_964534135.1 uncultured Elusimicrobiaceae bacterium
ACCTGTACACTAATTAACGGCATTATCTGTATACTTTAGAAACGGCGTTAACAATTTCTGAGGTTTAGTTTTGTGAGTAAGATTTTTGAGGGTATTTCACTGAAACGACGAGGATGTTTGAGTTAAAAAATCTCCTTTTTTCGGGTGGGTAATTCAAGTTGTAAGTAGGGAGTGGACACTTCTATTTAAAAAAAGGCGGAAAGAAAAGGGAGTGGCAGGTGTGTTTGCAAAGCAGACCGTTCGGAGTCCGACTTATAACATTCAGGAGGACGAGAGACGGAAGGGCGCAGTACTAAGCGACCCTGGTCTTGCGTGTAAATACAGCTGGCGCGACTGGTTAGAAGAGTTATATTAAAAATAATCTTCCATTCTATCAAAGGCCTTATTAACTGTTTCTTCAGGAACGCAGAATGACATTCGTAAATGAGATTCGCCTTTAAAAGCCACACCGGGGGTAGTGGAAACGCGAGCTCCTTTCAGGAGGCTTTTTGCAAAAGCAAGTGAATCCTTACCCGCATCGAGTTTTATTTTCGGAAACATTAGATAGGAACCTTTTGGAGTTTGGTATTCAAATATGTGACTGAGGCGGTCCAGTCTTTCGCACATCAAATCCCGCGAATTTTTGTAATGCTCACGGAAATTATCGACACATTCTTGAGAACTTTTAATAGCTTCAAGCGCGGCATATTGAGAAACTACAGGCGCGCAAATTGCAAATGTTATATGGCCTTTTTTAATTTGTTGTATTAATTCTTTTGATGCATGAACATAGCCAATTCTCCATCCCGTCATTGCATAGGTTTTTGTAAAAGCAAACGAGCTAATAACCCGTTCTTTCATACCAGGAAAAGAAGCTATACTATGGTGTTTATGCCCGTCAAATGTGAAGTATTCATATGCTTCATCAGTAATAACAATAAGATTGTTTTTACGGGCAATCTCAGCAATAGCTTCCAATTGTTCTTTAGAATAAACGGAACCTGTGGGATTATTAGGATCACTGAATAAAATAGCTTTTGTTTTTTCCGTAATGGCATCATTTATTCTTTCAATATCTAGGCTGAAGCCATCTTCCTCAATAGTGGGAACACAGACGGGTTTGCCGGAGGCCATTATAACTTGTCCGATATGAGTGGGATATCCGGGTGTGGGAATGATTACTTCATCTCCCGGGTCAATAACAGCCATTATAGCGGCAGCAAGACCTTCTATAGCTCCTACAGTAACGATGATTTCATCAGGAGATGCTTCAATATGATTAACTTCTTTTAATTTTTTCGCTATTTCTTCTCGCAATTCATTGATACCGGCTAGTTCGGAATAACCGCTTGTTTTCCCTTCTTCTATTGCTTTGATTGCTGCTTTTATTATGTGTTCCGGGGTACCGGAAGTTGGTTTTGCCCATGACAAAAATGCCACATCATCTACTTCTTTGGATAAACGGGTCATTTCATGGATGGCGGACTTTGGTATTTGTAAAACACGATTTGAAATTGGTATTGACACATTTTTCTTTTTATCCATATTAACCTTCTTTCAATTTTTTCTATATATTTTATCTAACTCATTACTCTATGCATTTCTTCTGTCTCATTAAATATTATACTCATTAATCAAGATATTTTGTCAAGTCCCGTTAGAGATACACGGGCAGGATTTTATTTAGGATAAAGGGTACATATGTGTCCTATCTTGAGCATTGAGGGGTGTCCGTAGTAAACTTTTGTAAGCCTAGTCCACTCTAACGAGGCAAGTGATAAAATCCACAATATATAACACTTGAATAATATATAGTATTGAAAAAGTAGCCAGACAACTTTTGGGGTATATATAGAAGGTCTTCGTCGAAAATGTTAATTTTTTACCCCTATTTACTCCAAAATTCGCTAAACACCTTCAAAAAGTAGCCAGACAACTTTTAATGAATTTATAAAGCTTTCCTTATGTAGGCTTTGGGTAAGTCAAGTTATAGTTAGGGTGGGACCTACACCATTAAAAAAAGCGGAAAGAATCCTGTAAGTCTGTAAGGGAGCGATTTCTGAGGTTTAGCTTTGTGAGCAAGATTTATGAGGGTATTTCACTGAAACGGCGAGGATGTTTGAGTTAAAAAACTTTGTTTTTTCACGAGTTCCGCAGCCGCCGAATAAATTGAAACGAACAACGGCGTTATCAAACTATGTTATACCGCATCAAAACCTATGGTTATTACGGCGGTAAAAACCTCATCATGAGCGAATCTACAGACTTACAGGGTTCTTACTTTATTCCGTTTTCCTTTATACGTTTCCTAATTATCTTGAGCATATCTTTGGGAAACTTTCCATTGGTTGCCAGAGTTTCTTTTCCCCAATTCTCCATATTACCCCAGGCCTTTTCGCTAAAATCCGTTACCGTTCCCCCCGCTTCCTCAACAATAATCTTCCCCGCCGCCACATCCCAGGGGCTTAAATTGAATTCCCAATAACCATCGGTGCGTCCTATTGCAAGCCAGGCCATATCAATGGAAGCCGCCCCTATTCTTCTAATATCGTGGGCTATTTTTAAAAAGTCTTCATAAATGGAGCAATAGAATTTTGCTTTTTGGGCTCTATCATAGCCGAAGCCTGTGGCCAGTAGAGCTTGAGAGAGTTTTGGAACTTTGGAAACTTTAATTTTCTTATTATTAAGGAAAGCCCCCTTTCCTTTTATTCCTATAAAAGTTTCATTTCTGAAAGGGTCTAAAATACCGCCAAGAATCACCTTCCCGTTTTTTAGAAGAGCTATTGAAACTCCGGCAATGGGAAAAGTATGGGCATAATTTGTTGTGCCATCCAAAGGGTCTATAACCCATATGAATTTTTCTTTTGCCTCATTTTTTTTATTTTCTTCAGCAAAGATACCGTGGTCCGGAAAATTTTTCTTTATAATGCGTATTACGGCTTTTTGAGATTCTATATCCGCTTTTGTCAGAAGATTAGATCTTCCTTTAAGAGAATAATTAACTTTGCCATAATATTTTTTAAGTATTTTAGAGGCGGTATTTAAGGCTTTTTTCAAAGTTTCCAATTCATTCATTATTTTATTCCTTTTAAGTACGGTTTTTATAATTTTCATTATAACAAAGATATATAGGCCTAAAGTGCTAGAGTTCGATATCTATACAGGCGTCCGCCAATTATACTGATTTCTTTATTGTTCTCCTTGACTACATTTAAGCCATAATGATATTATTTATCCATAAGAGTGCACACTGCGCTAAATATATGATAGATCAAAGTGACAAAGTTTTATTATCTTCCATCCTCAAATCTGAGGATGTTTTTTTTATTGAAGAGGAAAGTGAAAAGGAACAGGTAGTTCGCTTTCTTTCTGATAAAGTTCATAAACAAGTGGAGAAAGAATTTACCGCCAAATACCTTTTGGAAAGGGTATTTGAAGTGGAAAAATTGAACAATGTTCTTGAAACAGGGTTTTATATTCCTCATGCCAAACTTGCTGAAATAGATAGTTTTCATGCCGCTTTGGTTATATTGAAAAAAGGTTTTTTAGATCCAAATACGGATATTACGGTAAAAGCTTGTTTCCTTTTATTAACGCCGAATAAATCTACTTTTTTCCAAAAACATTTAAATGTTTTGGCTAAATTATGCCGTTTATTTCAGACCGATTTTATAAACAGTCTTACGACAATGAAAGACGGCCAAGAAGTTATGGCTGCAATTAAGACTTCAGAATAATGAATCCTCCTACGGATAATAAGAAAAATCCAAGATTTAAGCAGATAATGGTTCTAAGCACTGCTATGCTTAGCTTTATATCTTTTTGGCGCGCCGGCGCGATAGTTGTATGCGATTTCGGTTCCAGCGCTTATTATGCCGGCGGTATAGCAATGAATGCTTTCGGTCCCGCTTTCCCTTGGTTTGTATTGGGAGTTATGTTATTTGCCGGAGTCATGCTTGCGGTTTATGTTGAATCATGCGCTATGTTTGTGCGCGGCGGAGTTTATGTTGTTGTTCGCCATGCTATGGGTAAGTTTATGGCAAAGATTGCTGTTTCCGTTCTTCTCTTTGATTTTGTTTTAACCGGCCCCATAAGTTCAATTGCCGCCGGCTTATATATAGGCCATCTCTTAAATAGTATCTTGCCAATGTTGAATATAAATTGGAATATTCCTCCAAATGTTTTTGCTGTAATTTTTGGTGTCGCGGTTATATCTTATTTTTGGCGCGCTAATATAAAAGGCATAAGAGAATCGAGCGATAGCAATCTTAAGATAGTGAGTGTTGTAACGGTGATAGGCGCCATACTGCTTATATGGTCGGCCTATACTATTTATGTCAGAGGTTTTACTTTACCGCCGTTTACATTGGATTTCAGTGATGAGGCTCTTGGCTGGACAAAAAATATTTCATGGCTTAAGCCGATAGGTTTTATTGGTCTTCTTATGGCTTTTGGTCATGCTATTCTTGCCTTAAGCGGTCTTGAAACCCTTGCGCAAGTTTATCGGGAAATAGAAGATCCCAAAATGAAGAATTTAAAAAAGACCGCGACCATGGTTTTTATTTTTAGCATTATATTTACCGGCGTTCTGACTTTTATGTCGGCGCTTATAATTCCCTCAGACCTTATAGCCACCAAATATGCTGATAATCTTTTGAGCGGTCTCGCTCTTGAGCTTCAAGGGCCCTATATTGCCAGACTGCTGCTTCAAATAGTTGTGGTTGTTTCAGGCGGACTTATTTTGGTTGGAGCTGTTAATACCTCTTTTGTGGGTGGAAACGGCATGTTAAACCGTGTTGCTGAAGATGGTATTCTTCATGATTGGTTTAGAACTATTCATAAAAAATACGGCACTACATACAGAATGATAAGCATGATAGCCATTACTCAGATACTCATTGTGCTTCTTTCAAGAGGTGATATTTTTCTTTTAGGTGAGGCTTATGCCTTTGGTGTTTTATGGAGTTTGGTTTTCGATACCATGGCGCTTATAATATTGAGATTTAAAGATACGGATGTGGAAAGAGAGTGGATGTTTCCCCTTAATATCAAGGTTAAAAATGTGTATGTGCCAATAGGCCTTATGCTGGTGTTTTCAGTGCTTTTTATAACCAGTCTTATGAACCTTTTCACTAAAAATATAGCGACAGTTTCCGGCATTGTTTTTTCTTTTTTATTTTTTATGACTTTTCAAATTTCAGAAAAGATGAATGCTAAAAAGATTAAGCTTTATGAAGATGTTGATGATGATGTTGACGAACATCTTAATACACAAAAGTCTTTGGATATAAATATTTTATTGCCTAAACTTGAACATTCTCATCGGATACTTGTGCCTATTAGAAACCCAAATAATCTTATTCATCTTAAACATGTTTTGAAAAATGTGGATGATGAAACCACCGATATAATTGTAATATCCGTTAAGGTCACAAAGGCTCTTGAATTTGGCATAGATTCCAATCCCATTACTGACGAAGATAAAGATTTATTTACACCTGTTGTTCTTATGGCTGAAAAATATGGAAAGAAAATAATTCCTTTAATTGTATTTTCCAATGATGCTTTTTATGCGATAGCTCAAGCTGCTCTTTCATCAAAGGTAAATGAAATAGTAATGGGTGTGTCGGGCACCATGGGCGCTGAAGCTCAGCTTGAACGTTTTGCTATGGCTTGGGGCATGCTTAAAAGAGAAGAATCTGACACGGATATGCAAATTAAAGCTAAAATTGTTTGGGAAGGTCGAAAGCTGTCTTGTCAGCTTTCGTAGGATAGAATTTATGGCGATTAGAAGAGTTAATAAATACGGCGATAAAATATTAAGAAAAAAAACCAAGCAAGTGGATTATAAGGCCATAAAAAAAGAGCTTAAATCCATACTTAAGGATATGACCGATACAATGGAAGTCGCTGGAGGTATAGGTCTTTCAGCAAATCAAATGGGTCTTGATTTAAAACTTGCCATAATAAGATATAGAAAAAGTGAAGATGAATCTATTGATATTGTTATTATAAATCCTGAAATAGTCGAACAATCGGGCGCTGAATCAAAGGACGAGGGTTGCCTATCTTTACCCGGGCTTTTTTCTAAAACAAAACGATTTACTAAAGTAAAAGTTCTTGCTCTTAATGAAAAAGGCATGCCGGTTGAAATGATTGCGGAAGGTTTATTGGCCAGAGCTTTTCAACATGAAATAGACCATCTTAATGGAATTCTTTTTGTGGATAAATTGCCGTTTATTTCGAGAGTCAAATTAAAACCTGTTTTAAAGAAAATGAAGAAAGTCTGGGCGAAAATAGATGAATCTTCGCCGGATTATAAGTCTCCTCAAATTTCAGAAGCCGACTGCGAATTTTAAGTATTTTCCTTGGGGATGAAAAAAAATGACCCTAGCACCTACTTATCGCCTAAAGGGCGATTTAAAATATAGAAATTCTATCATCTGTCTCGCTATGCGGGATAAGCAGGTGGTAGGGTGAAAATAGTTTTTCTTGGCACTCCTCAGATAGCTTGTGGATTTTTAAGCGAGCTTCATAAAGGCGAACATGAAATAATCGGTGTTATTTCACAACCTGATAAAACGCAGGGTCGCGGTTTATGCCTTAAATGCTCTCCTGTTAAAGAAGAAGCTTTAAAATTTTGTATTCCTGTCTTTCAACCTGACTCAGACGAGGCGATTCGAGAGGCAATTGCTTCTTTAAAGTCTGATTTATGCATTGCCATTGCCTATGGCAGATTTCTCAAAAAAGATGTTTTAGAGCTGCCAAAACTTGGGTTTTTAAATATTCATTTTTCTCTTCTTCCTAATTATCGCGGCGCGGCGCCTGTTCAACATGCCTTGATTAATGGTGAAGAAAAGACGGGTGTTACATCTTTTTGGATTGAGGAAAAGATGGATACCGGGCCGATTTTCAGGACTCTTGAAGTTCCTGTTTTAGCGCAAGATGACGCCTTTTCTCTTTTTGAAAAACTTTCACAGGCCGGTATAAAGCTTCTTGCCGATTGTTTGCATGAGATTAAGAAGGGAAATATTATAAAAATTCCTCAGACGGGAAAACCAAGTTTTGCCCCACGGATTGAAAAAAAGGATTCTTGGCTTGATTTTAATAATAAGGCAAGTGTCGTTTATAATAAGGTAAGAGGTTTGGCTTGTGGCCCTAAGGCCAGATTTTATTCTCTTGTGGGCGCTAAAAAAATAAGCGTTCAAGTTATTAAGGCCTCCTTAAAAGAATTTCCGACTGAAAAAAACATTAATGGCGAAGCGGGCATAATCGCTTCAATTGAAAGAGGTAAGGGCTTTTATATACAATGTACGGACTCGGTTGTTTTTATTGAGCAGGTTCAACCTGAAGGAAAAAAGCCGATGAATGCGGCTGATTTTATTAATGGGGCTAGATTTAAAGTAGGAGATAAGATAGCGATATAAACTGCAGGTTAAGCTTAATCTGTTGTTAACTTGGATAAAACTATGAAAGGAATGTTTGTTAAATATTATAAGAGTAGTACTGATTCTATAAATCTTAAGTTTTTTGTTAAGCTTTCGATTGTCTTGGTAAGTTTATTTTTTTTGACTTATTTCTTCTTTTATATAGCCATGGAATCCGTCATTCATCATAGGAATGAAGTGATAGTCCCCGATATAAAAGGAAAATCATCTTTAGAAGCGCTTAGGCTTATTTCAGAAAATAATTTAGCTTTAAAAATTAAAGGTTTTGAATTCAATGATGCTGTTCCCATTGGCACTGTTTTAAGGCAGGCTCCCGCGTCCGGAATAACGGTGCGTGAGCATAAAATAGTGAGAGTTATATTCTCTCAAGGCGGAGAATCCGTTTTTACCCCTAATCTCGTTGGACTTCCTCTTAGAAACGCGGAATTGCTTTTAAGGCAGAGAATGCTTGTTTTAGGTGAAGTTAGCGAGGCTTATTCTCTTAAGGCTGAAAAAGGAACTGTTTTATTCCAGGACCCTAATCAAGAAACAAGTGTATCTAAAAATGCCATGGTGCAGATTGTTGTTTCAGCGGGCAATCCTCCGAGCGGCATAATACTTATGCCTGATTTTAAACAAAAAAAAGTGGATGAAGCTTATAAGTGGGCCTCAGATAGCGGTTTTACCGTTATTGTAACTGAAGATCTTGCTTCACTTTTCCCCAATGGTACCGTGCTTGAGCAAAGTCCTCTGGCGGATATTATTGTTAACGATACAACAGAAATTATTTTAGCCGTGAGCGGTCGGAAAGTAGCGGCAAATCCGGATGATGAATATTTAATTCATTATGAAATATCTCAGGGCGGAGCGCAAAGGCATATAAGAATAGTAGCTATCGGACAAGATGGCGAGAAGGAAGTGTTTAATGGTCTTAGAGACCCCGGAACAAAAATAGATTTAACCGTGCCTTATGAAGGAATTGAAAAAGTGAGAATATTTGTTAATGGCATTATGGTTGAAGAAAGGCGTTTAAATTAATTATGTCACAAAATAAAAAAATTTTAAAGCCAAGCGGTAAGGTGTCTTTTGCCCCCTCTATTTTATCCGCTGATTTTTCTTGTTTAAAAAAAAGTCTTAAAGTGGCTGATAAATGCGCCGATTGGCTTCATGTTGATATTATGGACGGGCATTTTGTCCCCAATTTAAGTTTCGGTCCCCATATTGTTAAATGCGTCAAACAAGCCTCTAAGCTTCCCATGGACGCGCATCTCATGGTGTCTTATCCTGAAAATTTTATTAAACCTTTTTATGCTGCGGGAGCCGGCTTAATCACGGTGCATTATGAATCAAAATCGGATACTTTGAAAAATCTTAAAAAAATAAAAAGTCTTGGCGCGCAAGTCGGACTTTCAATAAAACCCAAAACTCCCCTTACAAAAATTACGAAATATTTTAAATATATAGATTTGCTTTTGATTATGACTGTTGAACCCGGGTTTGGCGGCCAAAAGTTTATGACAAATCAAATTCCTAAAATTCAATACGCTCGTAAGAAAATAAATGAATCCGGGCGTAAAATATGGCTGCAAGTTGATGGCGGTATTAATGCTCAAACAGCTTTGCAAGCGATTGAGGCGGGCGCTGATTCTCTTGTTATGGGTAATGCTTTTTTTACTTCCCCCAATCCTATAAAAATGATAAAGAAACTTAGGATGGTAAAAAACATGTCTAAAAAGATACTTATCGTGGATGATGCCGAAGATATAGTCAAGATTCTCACAATTAAACTTGAGCAACTGGACTATAAAGTTATCACCGCCGCGGACGGAGATGAAGGCTGGGAAAAATTTAAAGCTGAAAAACCGGATATCGCCATTTTGGATATAGGTTTGCCAAAAATGGACGGAGATACTTTATGCGAACTTATAAAGGGCGAAGGATCTCATAGCGCGCCTGTCATAATGCTCACGGGTAAAACCCTTATGGGCGACATGGAAGATGCCTTTAAGGCCGGCGCGGACATTTATCTTAATAAACCGTATGAGATGAAGCATCTTTTGGACCATATAGAAAAGCTTATTTCTTAAAGCCCAAATTCTCTGCTCTTCTTTTTGTCAAATATCCCTATTTCCCATAGAGAGTAAAATATAATATAATACTATGACGATTTGAGCGCCTTTGAAAGGCGGTTGATTAATAATTTAATAGTTTTATTGGTAAAAACATTAGGAGGAAAGTATGGCAGTAGTTATAAGACTTCAAAGGCACGGAAAAAGAATTCAGCCTCATTATAGAATGGTGGCCATTGAGAAGAATCGCGGACCACATGGCAAACCCCTTGAAATTCTAGGGCATTATGACCCTAAAGCGGTAAAAGACAAAGACAAAGTTCAAGTGAAAATGGATAAAATTGAATATTGGCTTAAAAATGGAGCTAAAGCGTCTCAGACGGTTGCTTCCCTCATAAAAAAAGCCAAGAAAGTTACGGCTTCAGCTGAGCCTAAAGCTTAAAATACTAATCGGGAGTTGAAATGAAAGAAGCTTTAACATATATTGTTGGTTCTTTAGTGGAAAAATCCGATGAAGTAAGTTTGGATTCATATGAAGACGGAAATGTTATAAGATTTAAAATTAATCTTAACCCTTCTGACCGTGGAAGAATTATAGGGAAAGAAGGAAAAGTCATAAAAGCAATCAGAAATTTTCTTCAGTCGGTGGCTCAAAAAACCGGTAAGAAAATTTTTATTGATATTCTTTGATCTATGAAAATTGATGTGGTTACTCTTTTCCCCGGCATGGTGGATACTCCTTTATCGGATAGTATAGTGGGCAGGGCAAGAGAAGATAAACTACTATCGCTGGGTTTTGAAAATCCGAGAGATTTTACTCTGGATAAGCATAAAACCGTTGATGATAAGATGTATGGCGGCGGCACCGGGATGTTAATGAAAGCCGAGCCTGTTTTTAAAGCGTTGGAGAAAGTAAAACAGAAAGATTCTTTTACTATTCTTCTTTCGCCTAAAGGCGTGGTGTTCAATCAAAAGACGGCCCTTGCTCTTGCTAAAAAGAAGCATCTGATTTTTATCTGCGGCCACTATGAAGGTATTGATGAGAGAATCTCTTCTTATGCGGATATGGAGCTGTCTATAGGTGATTATGTGATTACGGGCGGAGAACCCGCGGCGGTAGTGGTGATAGATGCCATAACAAGACTTTTACCCGGTGTTTTAAAAAAGGAAGATGCCACCATAAATGAAAGTTTTTCTTTTAACTTATTGGAAGCGCCTCAGTATACCAGACCGGAAGTTTGGAAAGATTTAAAAGTGCCAAAAGTTTTATTAAGTGGAAATCATAAGTTTATTGAAGAATGGAAAAAAAATAGCGCCTTGGAAATAACAAAAAAGATAAGGCCGGATTTATTGAAAAAAGACGAATAAATTTTAAATAGTGAACCTAACTCAGGAGGCAGTATGACAAAAGTAGAAACAAAAGTAGAAGTGGAAAAAAGAAAATTTAATTTTAGAGCCGGTGATACCGTTAAGGTTCATTTCAAAATTATTGAAGGCAGCAGTGAGAGAATTCAGATTTTTGACGGTGTGGTAATAGCGGAAAAAGGCGGTGGTCAGACTGCGACTTTTACAGTCAGAAAAATCTCTTCAGGTGTTGGTGTTGAGAGAATTTTTCCTTTGCATTCCCCCAGAATCGCCCAGATAGAAGTTGTAAAAAAAGGAAAAGTAAGAAGAGCCAAGATATATTATCTCAGAGGTCTTACCGGTAAAGCGGCGAAAATTAAAGATCGCACTAAAATTGTTTCCGGAGCTAAAAAAAAGCATGTAAAGAAAGTTGTAGCGCCCGTCGTAAAGGCCGCAATTGAGAATACAGCTGAAGTGAAACAAGAGCCGGCAGCAGCTGATTCAGCAGAAACCAAATAAACTAAAAGGACGATATAAATCTTCCTCGCAAAACTACTGAGGTGTAAAGTTGAGTAATTTATCTCTCTCAGATTTTGATGTTTCCATAATCAAAAAATTTGGTCCCGAGGTCCTTATCGGAGTAGATGAGGTTGGACGTGGACCATTGGCGGGGCCCGTAGTTGCCTGCGCCGCCTTCGTTCCTCTTGAGGCTTATAAGAGCCTATCAGATATAAATGACAGTAAAAAATTGACTCCCGCTGCGCGGAGTCTTTTTTTTGAGCATATGACTAAATGCGGCGTGCGTTTTGGTTTTGATTATTCGGGTCATAATAGAATAGATGAGATAAATATTTTGGCCGCTACTTTTGAAGCCATGCATAAAGCCGTAGGCCGGCTTACCGAATATATTGAAATTGATGAGAAAAAAACTTTAGTTTTGGTTGACGGCCCTCATAAAATAAGAAATTTTTCCACAAAACAATTGCCTATTATAGGCGGAGACGGAAAGTCTTTATCTATTGCCTGCGCCAGTATTTTTGCCAAAGTAGTAAGAGATAATTGGATGAATATTTTAGATCTTTCTTATCCCGAGTATGGCTTTTCAAAACATAAAGGTTATGGCACAAAACTTCACTTAAAAGCTCTTAAGGAACATGGGCCGAGCCCGGTTCATCGCAGAAGCTTTGCTCCGGTGAAGTCTTTATGTTAGGGAGCCGTAGTAAAGGCCAAGAGTATGAAGATTTGGCTTGCGCGTATTTGAAGAAAAATGGTTTTTCCCTTAAGCAAAGAAATTATAGGTCGGCTGGCGGAGAAATAGATATAATAGCTACCGACGGTAAAACTCTTGTTTTTCTTGAAGTTAAGGGCCGGTCAAATGAAAAATTCGGTAGTCCTTTTGAGGCGGTAAATAAGTCTAAGCAGATTAAAATTATAAAAACCGCGCTTCATTTTATTAAGCAAAATAATATAAAGCCTGAAGAAATAAGATTTGATGTAGTGGGCATAATGCCCGACAGCAAAATTGAGCATCTAAAAAACGCCTTTCAAACTGAGGGTTATTTTTATTAAAAAGGAAAAAACTATGACTAACAACAATGAACTCGCTAAAATTAAAAAAGCTCTTAAATGGATTAATGCTAAAACTAAAAATAGGAAACCCTTAACCGCTATCATTACAGGCAGCGGTTTATCTGAGTCCCTCCCCAAATTAACTAATAAATTCGTAATTCCATATAAAAATATACCGGGTTTCCCCACTACGACGGTTAAAGGTCATAAAGGCGAATTGGTTTTTGGCTTATATAAAGGTAAAGAAGTGGTTATTATGCGCGGACGATTTCATTTTTATGAAGGTCATAAAATGAATTTTATAGCAATGCCCATAAGAATGTTGGCTTTTCTTGGTGTTAAAAATCTTATTGTTACCGCTGCTGTCGGCTCTTTACATAAAGGCATCAAGCCCGGAGAGCTTGTTCTTCTTAAGAATCATATAAATATGATGGGAGATCATCCTCTTATCGGCAATTATGATGAAGCTTTTGGCGCAATGTTTCCCGATATGAGCAATCCTTATAATAAGGACCTTTTAAAATTCGCCTCTCAAGCGGTAAAAAAACTTAAAATAAAAGCCAAAACCGGAGTGTATTTTGCTGTTAGCGGCCCCACATATGAAACAGCTTCGGAAGTTAAAGTATACCGCATGCTTGGCGGAGATGTGGTTGGAATGTCGGTAGTGCCTGAAGTTATAGCCGCGCGGCAAATGAAAATAAATGTGCTCGGCATTGCTTGGGTATCCAATTTTACCACAGGCATATCAAAAGAAATTATTGAACATGCTGAGGTTATTGAACTTGGCAGGAAAGTGTCCAAGAAAATAAAAATATTGATTGAAGTTGTTTTAAAATCAAAATACATTAAATAATTTATCTAAGGGGCTGGCAAATGAAAATGATAGAACTTATACTTAAAAAGCGTTCCGGACTTGAGCATGATTATAAGGAAATAAAGTTTATATCCGATGGAGCTGCAAGCGGAGAGATTTGTGATTATCAGCTTTCAGCTTGGCTTATGGCCGTATTTTTTAAAGGGCTTACTAAAAAAGAAACCGCCAATTTAACCAAGGCAATGGTTTTATCCGGCGATAAAATGAACCTGAAATCTTTTAAAGCCAAGAGAGTGGATAAGCATTCAACCGGCGGTGTTGGTGATGGAGTTTCATTAGCTTTGGCCCCCATTGTGGCGGCTACCGGAATTATTGTTCCAATGATGAGCGGAAGAGGCTTAGGCCATACCGGCGGGACTTTGGATAAATTGGAGTCTATAAAGGGTTTTAAAATCAGATTATCTCAGGCATATATTATGAATCAGCTTAGAAAAACGGGTGTTTCTATGTTTGGTCAAACCGGAAAACTTGCTCCTGCTGATAAAAAACTTTATTCTTTGAGAGATGCTACTTGCACGGTGGAATCTCTGCCTTTAATAGTTTCCAGCATACTTTCGAAAAAATACGCTGAGGATTTAAACGGTTTGGTTATGGATGTTAAATACGGTTCGGGAGCTTTTTTGAAAGATTTTAAAAATAGCAGAAAACTTGCCGTAGCCATAAAATCAACGGCTGAGCAGCTTGGCATAAAGTGCGTGGCCATTTTAACCAATATGGAAGAGCCTTTGGGAAATGCTATCGGCAATGCCAATGAAATGGAGCAATCTATACGTATTTTAAAAGGCGAGGGCGGGCCTAAAGATTTTATGCAAGTTCTTGAGGTTTTGGCCGGTTGGATGATTTTCTTTGGCAAGAAAGCCAAAAGTGTTGATGAAGGTATAATTAAGGCGCGTAAGGCTATTGAAAGTGGAGCCGCGCTTGAGAAGATGCGTGAAATAATTAAATGGCAGAAAGGAGATTTGCGCGTTTTGGATAATCCCGGAAAATTTCTTCCAAAATCAAAATATTCAGCTAATATTAAGGCTCCTAAAGCCGGCTATATAAAAAAACTTGATGCCAGAACCTTGGGTTTTGCGGGTATTGCTCTCGGCGCGGGCCGCACAAAAGCGGAAGATAAAGTTGATTTTGGCGCCGGAATAATTTTGAATAAAAAGACGGGAGACAAAGTTAAAGCGGGTGAGATTATAGCCACCTTATATGCCGGGTCTTCTTTAAAAATAAATGAAGGAAAAAAAATATTTATGAAGGCTTTGGAGATAGGTAAAACCAAGGTAAAAAAACTTGTAATTATAAAAGAAATAATAAAGTAAAAAAAAGCACAAAGACATTGAGGCACGAAGAAAATATAATAAATCATCTAAACACTGGAGATATTAAATGAAAAAGAAAAATGTGCATATATCTAAGCATCCTCTTATTTTGGATAAAGTCTCAAAAATCAGGGATAAAAATACAAATGTTAAAGATTTTAGACATCTAATGGGTGAAATATCCATGCTTCTTGGTTATGAGGCGCTTGCGCCGGTTAAACTCAAGAATGTAACTATAAAAACTCCAATCGCAAATTGCAAGAGTAAAATCCTCTCTCAAGACATAATCTTTATTTCAATCTTAAGAGCGGGTCTTGGCATGGTGAACGGCTTGGTTGAATTATATCCTGACGCTAAAATAGCGCATATAGGAATGTATAGAAATGAAAATACTCTTAAGCCTGTAAAATATTATTTCAAAGTTCCCAAAAACCTTAAAAATAATTTTGTTTTGCTTGCGGATCCTATGCTTGCTACCGGCGGTTCGGCGGTTGAGGCGGTTAATATGTTGAAAGAGAAGGGCGCCAATAAAATTTATTTTCTTTGCCTTATCGCTTCAAAGAAAGGTCTGGCTTATTTTACGTCCATGCATCCTGATGTTCCGGTTTTTGTAGCCGCTGTTGATGGAAAACTCAATGAGAAGGGTTATATAGTTCCCGGTTTGGGCGATGCCGGAGACAGAACATTCGGAACCTTATAAAAGAAAAAACAAGAGGTCAGAAACAAGAAGCAAGAATATAAGGATATTCCCTATATGTCTGACTTCTGATCTCTGATTTCTAAATAAAAAGGCTTTGCCTTTTTATAAGTGTGTATCTGATATTTTATTTAATTCAGGTAAATTGAGAATTTTAATAGATTTAGTTTCTCTTTTTATTATCTTGCTCTTTTCCAATGCGGCGAGAGCTCTCACCACTGTTTCCAAAGCAAGTCCGGTTATTTCCGCTATTTCAGTTCTTTTTAAGCCATGTATTGTGGGAGAATTAGTATCTTTGCTTTTGAAAGATATGGATTTTAACAGAGTATTGGCTATTTTTACTTTAGCCGGTTTGTAGGCCGTGTCTTTAAGGCTTCCCTGTAATTCAATAAGATCTTGGCTGAGTTTTTTTAGAAGAAAGTGATAAAGTTTAGGTTGCGCGTTCAAAAATTTTTTGAAAGATTTGATGTCCATCTCGGATACAAGGGTTTTTCCCATGCATTCGGCACTGCCATAATAGTTCTCTTCCGCGAAGAAGGATACATGACCGGTTATTTTTCCGGGATGGCGTATCCAAGTAATCATTTGCTGGCCTCTGGAATCGGTTGTAAATATTTTTACCCTGCCTTTACAGACAATAAAAATTCCCGTAGGTTTTTCGTTTTCTTTGCAAATTAAACTTCCGCTTTCACAGGTTGTTGTGTTTTTTAAACTGTCCCATTCTTTTTTTGTTTTCGCATCCAAGTCATTAAAAATACATTCTTTTCTAAAAATGCATTTAAAACAATCTAGTTTTTTAGTGTTCTTAGAATTCATTTACAATCCCCCCAATGAAATCGGTATAAAACCAATATTTAGATTATATTAAATTAAAGTGATAATGTGAATGTTATTAAAGTCATATTGGGTTAGAGAGCAGAAAGTAGAAAGCAGAGCTGGGATATACAAAAGTTATTTGCTAATTTTTTTAGTGTAATGGAATTTCAAGCCTCTGGCGGGTTGACTATGTCACGTGCCGCCTGCCCTCGCATTTTAGATTCCTCTGGAATCTGCAGAGGGTAGCAAGGGGCTATGCCCATCAGACGGCCAAAGTTTGTAGGATTGGCCATAAGATGGCTAAGATGCACAAATTTATAGCTCACAGATAACGGGGATAACAAGGATAGTGATTAAAAAATCCATTAAATCCGTGTATATTCGTGAGCAAGAAGAGTTCCGACAGAATGTCGGCTAATTTTTTTGAGCTGCATGCCCTTCCGTACTTGTGCTTCGTAACGCTAGTGAAGAAGTAGCTTGTTCGCGCAGGAGGGTCTGCTCGCCAAGCTGTCTGGCTGTCCGGCTATTGTATTTGATAAACTATGATTATGTTCAAAGACATTAAGCTTCTCGGCAAAGAATCAGCCATTTACGGTCTTTCCACCGTAATAGCCAGATTGCTTAATTTTTTTCTTCTTCCCTTTTATACTCATTATTTAACAACCGGCGATTACGGTATAGTCGCTACCGTTTTTTCCTATATAGCTTTTCTCAATATTCTTTATCAATATGGTATGGACCAAGCTTATATGCGTTATTCAAAGGAAAGTGAAAAAACCTTTACCTCGGCTTTTATAATGGTTTTTATTGTTTCTCTTGCGTTTACATTAATCTTAATGGGTAATCCCGGATTTTGGGCGGATGCGGGCGGTATAAAATTTCAAAATGCCCCCCTTATTAAATATGCCGCGATAATTCTTTTCTTAGACGCTCTTTCCATTGTGGGTTTCGCGGACCTTAGAATGAGCCATAAGGCCTCCTATTACGCTTTTATAAGGGTGATGAGCATTGTCATCAATCTAAGTATGAACATTGTTCTTATCGCTAAATTTAAAATGGGTGTTGAAGGTGTTTTTATAGCGAATCTAATTTCTTCTTCAATAACTCTTCTTTTTCTCACCCCTTTATATCTCAAGCGCCTTAAATTTGAATTTGATGGCGCGCTTGCCTATAAGCTTTTAAGTTTTGCCCTGCCACTTTTGCCAGCCGGTCTTGGCGCCATGGTCGTAAGAGTTATTGATCGGCCCATGCTTTTGAAATTTTCAGGTGAGTCTGCCGTAGGTATTTATCAGGCAAATTATAAACTTGGTATTTTTATGATGCTTTTTGTCAGTATGTTTGATCAGGCCTGGCGGCCTTTTTTTATTGAAAGGGCGAATAGCCAAGAAGCACCAAAATTATTTGCCAGAGTTCTGACTTATTTCTTGCTTGCTGGCGGCTGGATTTTTCTTGCCGTTTCTTTTTTTATTCAGGATATAGTTAAGATACGCATAGCGGGAACAGCTCTTATCCATCCTGATTATTATGCGGGCTTAACGCTTGTCCCCATAATTTTAGGCGCCTATTTATTTTATGGTCTTTATGTTAATTTCCTTGCCGGTATAATTATCCGCAAGAAAACCAAATGGATTATGATTGCCGCTTTAATTGGCGCCGCCGCCAATATTCTTTTGAATTTAAAATTAATCCCCCTGTATGGCATGTATGGAGCGGCCTGGGCTGTTTTGATTTCATATATTGTAATGGCTGTGCTGCTTCATGAAATATCAAGAAGAATTTATCCGGTAAAATATGAATACTCCAGAATCTTTAAAATTTTCCTTGGAATAATTTTTTATGGCGGTCTTGTATTTTTAACGGATGTGACAGGGAAAAATGCTTTTCTTCTTAAAAGCGCGGCGCTTTTAATGTATCCGGCAAGTTTTTGGTTTTCAAGATTTTTTTATGATAATGAGAAATCAAGAATTCGCAAAGTTCTAAGAGGAGAGTTTGCGAATTAATATTGAAGTTAAGGATTTTAAGGGATTTCTTTATTAAGGCGATTTCTTCTTTCTCGGGTGTCTTCTGGATATTTTAGATAAGGTATGTTTTAAGTTATTGGCAAAATCTTCAGTGTCGCCTATTAGTGTTTCATGAACCAAATCCTCTTCTATCTCGGGACAAACATCTTCAATATCTTGGCCCATCTTGGTTTTTAACATTCCCGATTTAACTGTTGATAAAATTTGTGACGGATAAACGCTTCTATAACCCGTAATTAAAAAACTAATTATGCACGCCAGTGAAGCGTAAGGAGCTATTTTCTTGCCAAAAATTTCAATTGCCATAATACTGCTTGCGATTGGTGTATTTGTAGCTCCCGCTAAAACCGCCGTAAATCCCAAGGCCGCGAATGTTTCTCTGCTCAAGCCGAATAAATCCGCGAATAGTGTTCCGCTGGTGGCGCCGATAAAAAGAATAGGTGTTACTATGCCTCCACTGCCATAAAAACTTAAAGTTATGGCGGTGAATATTATTTTAAGTAAAAAGGTATACCACATATTCATTTCGCCGCCGATAGATCTTTCTATAATGGGCAGACCGAGGCCCAAGTATTCCGTTGAAAAAATCATAGCCAATATTATCAAAGCCAAGCCGCCAATGATAGCGCGTTGGGATTTTTTTATTTTCTTTGCTATGGTATGGAAAAATGACATAAATTCTATTAATAAAAATGAGCATATGCCGAAAAACACTCCGGCCAAAACTACTTTTATAAAAAAACTTTCGGTAAAAACAGGAACAAAATTAAGGTTATGATAAAAATATTCAGTTCCAAAGAAAGAGGCCACCTGATAAGATATTATACCGGCCACAAATGAGGGCAATAAAACTTCATAAATCATGCTTCCGACAAAAAGAGCTTCAACACCGAATATGGCGCCCGCAAGCGGCGTGCCGAAAACAGCGGCAAAACCGGCGCTTATGCCGCAGGTGACGATTTTTTTTCTATCGGAGGGTGTTAGCTTAGTCCAATCGGCGAATATCGAAGCTATGCCTCCGCCTATTTGCGCGCAAGGTCCTTCCTTTCCCGCGGAACCACCGAAGGCTAATGTGAGCACGGTGGTTATAATTTTTAAAGGCACAACTTGCCATTTTATTTTGCCGTGTTTTTTATGCACAGCTTCTATAACCTTTTCAGTTCCATGACCTTCAATATCGGGAACGAACTTAACCAGTATATAATTGAAATAAAAAACCAGAGGTAAGGCCAAATAATAATATTTGTATTGCTGCACCGAGGCGGTTGATATTCTTAAGATATGAAGGAAGAAAGCTGTTGCGGCTCCCACGGCGGCGCCGATAATGGTAGCAAGTAAAGTCCATTTGATGACATCATAGAAGATTATGATTTGCTCTCTGAATGATATTATGTCAAAAGGATTTTTTCCGTTAAGCTTATAGGGCATTTATATTTTCAGTTTAGTAAGTGTCAAATTAAGAGTATGTTTTAGTAGGTAATTTCTTACTATCCGTTAACTAAATGTTAGCAAATTTTTACAGGGAATAAAAAAAGTGGCGCGAGTATGAAACCTCGCGCCACTTTAAAGTTTTCTAAATACTAATTTAGAACAAAAGAGCTAAACTTCCGGAGAAGGCTACTTTATTGGGAACATCGTCTCCGTCAATTACGCTTGTGTCCGAGCTTATTATGCCGCCCAAATCAATATGGAGATGGACAAGATTTATTCCAAGTCCCATTGTATAAGCTGTGCTGGCATCATCATCAGCCATATTTTTCATTATTCCGGCTCTAAGAGGAATATTGATGGCCGGTCTATTGAATATATTTATTTCAGTTCCAAGTGAAAGCTGTCTTGATTTGAAACCGTCAATAGCCGTATCATTCTTGGTTAAATCCATATCCATGGCTATATGCCAGAAATTGGCGGGGCTTAAAGCAAGTCCCATTCTGACTTGTCTGTCCAATGTATATGAACTGCCTTTGCCGTCAGCGACAGCTGTAACAGGTTTATCAAATTTTGGGCTGGTGAGATTTCTAATCACAAGTCCGACTCTCGGGTTCATGGGAAGGTTGGCCCATCTTTTATTAAGCTGCATTAAAAAACCTAAATCTATAGAAGGTTTCCAGCTTTTTTCCATGGTATCTGAAAAATCATCAAAAGCATTATCTGTTCCTGATTCTTCCGCCATGAATTCAAACTTGGAATAACCTACTTGACCATTAACCATTTTGAAGTTTCCACCGACTAAAAGACCGTCTATCCAAACAGGTTTAGCCATACCGAAAGCTATCTCGGTAAATGAAGCGCCTTCAACCGTTAAGTTTGAAGTATTGTCCAAATAAGAATTTCCAGCTACAATGCCATCTATTACTGATTTCGCATCTGCAGCATATTCTGTGAAAGTAGCGGCAGTTTCTGTTATTACGGTATCAGATACATTGTCATCAATAGCTTGTTGTACTAAGGCATTCCCTATTTGAACTGCAGTGAGAGATGTACCAAGAAGTGTTTGCAAATTAGCGAGTCCAATATTATTAGTTATTGCAAGTGCTATTGCATCTGCAGCATCTGTTTGTGCTGAAGTAGTCATGCTGAGTTGGTCTGTTGTCGTATTAAAGTCTACACCTAGGCCAGTACCAGTACCATCTAAAGAAACATTCAGTGTATCAATCAAGGGGGTTATACCTGCCGATGTGAAATTATTTACTGAAACAGCTATTTTTGAAAGTTTAAGGTTAACTCCGCCAGCAATTTCCAATAAAGCTCCTGTACCCGGGTCATTCATATCTTCGAGTAAAGAAAGAGTTTTTACAAATGCTGCCACCTCATTAGCGTCAACAACAGTTCCGCCTGTTTGAGCAGATTGTATCGATGAAAAATCATCAGCCAAGTCGCCTATTTGACTGGCATTTTCCATAATATCACCGGCAAATTCAATACCTACACCAACGCCCAGTTCAATACCGGATGTATTGGTTTCCTGATATAAGCCCGCAGGATTCCAATATTGCGCTATTGGTCCTCTGGCCATACCTACAAAGGCTCCACCCATACCCATGGGGCGTGTGCCGAGTACTTGCCATTGTTCGGCAAAAACTGAGCTTGCGCCGAAAGCAAGAATCGTAAAAGTAAAAACTATATTTCTTAATTTCATTAATTTCCTCCAATTAGGATTTCGTAATATCACTTATTAACTACCGCTAATTATACCCTTTAATATACTTGTAGTAAACACGATTTCCCTTATTTACAATGTGACATTGGTTATATATAAAAAGTTGTCTGGCTATTTTTTACCAGGTTTTAGTCATAAATAGCCATTTTCACCAATAAAAGTTGTCTGGCTACTTTTTACTGGTTTCTGCTAGATTTTGTTTGAATTTATAATCCCCTAGAATACCATTACGTTCACGATTGAGTAATTTAAACTCAGTATTTGGGATTGGTGTGTTTATGAAATCCTTATATCTTTGAAGCGCATTTTTTTTATCAATACTTAGCATATCAAAAATTAATTCAGAGTCGATTATTTTTGCTTCTTTCAAATACTCAATGTGACTTGACCACAAATATGTATTTATAGATTTACATAAACCGGCTTTCAAGGGATTTAAGTGAATATAGCGAATAAGCGCAAGTAAATATTTATCTTTTTGTACCAGTTTAGCTTTATAGCGGTTTTCAAAAAGATGTCCACTCATATTATGAGTTTTATTAAAATAGCGTGAGTATGTCCAATTGAGATATTTCATTGCAGCGCTTATATTTGCTTGAGGTGTTTCTATAAGCAAATGAATATGGTTTGTCATTAGAACATAAGCATAGATATTTAGACCAAAAAGTTTTTTAGTTTCCGAAAGAATTTGTAAATAATTTTGTCTATCATTATTAGTATAAAAAATGGATGCTTTATTATTGCCACGGTAAAATATATGATAAAGCGCACCCGGAAAGGTAAGTCTTTGTTTCCTCATAAATCCTCCAATATTTAAAAAAGTTGTCAGGCTACTTTTTTGATAGATTAAAGGTATTATAGTAAAAAAAGAGATAAAAAAATGAAATTTGCGAGTAATTTTTTTTAAAAACCCCTAAAAGTTGTCTGGCTACTTTTAGAGGTTTTTATCGAAAAACTCTATAATTCTTTTTTCATATTCATCACCCGCTACAAAGCTGGTTTCGCAATGGTCCGCGCCTTTAATTATCCATAATTCACTTTTCGGATTTTTCTTATGCAGTTTTTTTGAGCCTGAAAGCGGTAATTGGGAATCTTTATCGCCATGAATGATAAGTATCGGGATTTTTAAATTTCCAATATTTTTAAGTGGTGAGACGTTTTGAGTTGTTACGCCAAAAATAATTTTATTGTAGATATTCATTATCCCAAGTAAGGGCTGACGCAAAAAGCCGAATATTGAAAAGATATCATCTAAAACAGATTTTAAATCCGCATAAGGAGAATCGGCCACTATGGCCTTGAGTTTCCCCGGCTCAACCATTAAGGCTGTTGAAGCGCCCATGGAAAGTCCATAGGCCCCTATATCTTTAAACCCTTTATTATTTAAAAATTTCAAGCCCGCTTCAATATCCAGAGTTTCTTTATAGCCGCCGCTTGTAAAAAATCCTTCGCTTTTCCCCATTCCTCTAAAATCAAAATAAAGCAGATTGTATTTTTTTGCCAGAAAAGAGGTTAGATGGAAGATATTTCCTTTATCCATGGGATAGCCATGACAGAGGATAATTGCCTTGGATGCTTTTGGATTTTTAATAAACCATCCATCAAGAGTAATATTATCTTTAGTTAGAAGTTTTATGTCTTCATAATTGACATTAAAATCTTTCAGACTAAAAGGGCTTATATAGCGTTTAGGGTGAGAATAAAGCAGGAAGAATATTATTGAGAAGATAAAATAAATCAGCGCGGCATATATGAATATTCTTGCAATAACTTTAAGTGCCAGTTCATTCATTATAAGGCCGCGCTGTTTTTATTTTAAGAACCTTTTAGAATTTCTCAGTATGGAGAATTTCTTTCATCGGTCTTTTTTGCACAACTCTGAATTCATTTTTTCTCTTGGGATAGCCCAGTGAAATTAAACTTACAAGTTTGAATTTCGAAGGTGTTTTAAGGGCAATGCTTACTTTTTGGCAATATTTTTTCTTGTCGCCTGCTACCCAGCAACTGCCTATGCCGAGAGCTGCTGCCGCTAAAAGAATATTTTGAGTTGCCGCTGAACAATCCTCAAGATAATATTTGGTTTCTCTTGAATAGACGGCTATTAAAGCGCCGGCATCTTTAATGAATCTTCCATGATCCGTTAAATTGGATATTTTTTCAAGCATGGCTTTCTTTTTCACCATAATAAATTCCCAAGGTTCATCACCTCTGGCCGTGGGCGCATATCTGCCTGCGTCTATTATTGTTTTCAAAACATCCGTTTTGATTGGTTTATTCGGCGTATAAAGTCTTATGCTTCTTCTTTTTTTTATCGCGTCAATCAGCTTATTTTTCATTGAATCTCCTCACAGTTTGTTTTCAGGTTCCTACCACACTTTTTTTACTATCATAAAGCAGGCATTGCTTATTACTTCCATATTTAATTTCTTAGCTTCATTTATGGCTTCTTCAGATTCACTACCCGGTTGCATCCATATTTTTTTAATGTTTAATTCTCCACATTTTTTTACGATTTGCAAAGTTATTTCAGGTCTTACTACGGTTATAATTAAATCAGGTTTTTCGCCAATTTCTTCAATTGTTTTATAAATCGTATGGCCAAGCACTTGGCCTCCTTTGGGGTTGATGCCTTTTATTTTATAGTCGGCATCCAAAAGATCTTTAAATATCTTATAGCCGTATTTTTCCGTATTGTTTGACACGCCCATAACAACTATTAAGTTTTTTTTTTCAATTTGCATTATGGTTCTCCTGAATAGTAGTTAATCTTTCTTTTAGCTGTTTGTTCCATTTCTCTACTTTTGGAAAATTTGCAATTACCAGCGCAACGGAAAAGGCGGAGAACATATAGAACTCCAGATAAGCTCCCGTTAAAAAGAAAAGAATAAAACCTATAAAGGCGGGTACTTCAAATATAGCCGCTTTTATCATATCCACAAAGAAAATATTTTGCAAAAATTCTTCCGCTGTTTTATTGTTTTCCTTTTTAAGTTTGGTTTTTGAAATTTGGTTGATAATGGTGAAAATTGATATTGCCATGAAAAAACCGGCGATTTTGGCAATCACTGCAGGTTGCGCTTGTAATAAAGGCTTGAAGCCGGTTCCGGCATTTTTGAATATCTCAATTGTTATAGCATAAATAATTACTATGCCAATTACGGCATAAGAAATTATTTTGGCCAGTTTATAATATTTTTTTATTTCTTCTTCTATCATTTATTTTCTGACCCTGTTAGAGTGGACTACGTTATCGTGTCGTGCGTATATAGGACACCCATCCGTGTTCAAGACAGGCCGCTTCTGCGAGTCTAGCTTCATACTACAGATAAAACATACATCTTCATGTCTCAATTCTTTCAGCATCTACATATAAATTATAGGCCGTTATACCTTTAACGGGGTGAATTTTCTGTGATATTCTTTAGCGCTTTACCTGCGGCTTTAATAAGCGGTTCGGGCGATATCTCTTGTCCCACAGCTTTTTGCATCCACTCCGCCGGACTTATCGAGCCTAATTTACACATTCTCTCCATTTCATCGGCTAAATTATGTGTTTTAAAATATTCTTCCACTTGATAAGCCACTATATAACCCAAGGGATAATCGGGCAGATACATTCCGCTCGAAATCATATGAGAGTAGATGGCAAGTATGGATGAATCCTTAAAGCCAAATACATCCGCGAAATAAGAATTCCAGACATCTTTAGCTATTTTTATTACGGCAATTTTTAATTCTTCGGCATTAGTGTCTTTATTATCGTACATCCAGCGCCACATGCGCATATCCACAAGCGCGACTCCCGCTATTTCACGCGCCATCCAGAAAGTATCAAGAGTTTTCATGGATTCGCTATTTTCATTTTTAGAGGCTAAACCCAAGACTTCAAGATCTCTATCTTGAAAAACAAAAGCAAAACCTTCCGTAAAAGATGTATTGGGAACGCCTTCAATCAAAGTATGGTCTATCTTATATATGGAAAAGGTTTGTTCCGTGCAATGGCCAAGTTCATGCATGGCGGTATTAAAACCTTGATAGTCCATGCCGCTAGCCGGAACTCTCGTTCTTAAGTGAGATTTCTCGGT
Source organism: uncultured Elusimicrobiaceae bacterium (assembly GCA_964534135.1). Classification (GTDB taxonomy): domain Bacteria; phylum Elusimicrobiota; class Elusimicrobia; order Elusimicrobiales; family UBA9959; genus JAKLQJ01. Next base: position 25,352 of record CAZHQC010000013.1, read on the forward strand.
TCTCATGCTCGGTCCCCAGGCATGGCCTGCTCCTCTGGCGGGGTCCACTTCAATCTTTGAGGCGACAAAATCCGCTGTTTCACTTTTAAAGCCGAGTTTCCTAAGGATATTTGCCATATCATTTTCAAAAGCCTGAAGATTTGGATATTTCTCTTTCACTTTTTTATCTAAATCCTCAATTGGCATTGCTGACCGAGATTTAAACCCGTCATACCAAATATCAAAAGGTTTCAAGTCACGACCGAGCTTGCTTTTTATATAGTTTGTGGCTTCTGAGCTTTCTTCAGATGAAAGAAGAGTAGTGAATAATTTCTCTACGTCTTTTTCAGGTAGCTCTCTGGTTAATTCAAATTTTCTATCAATATGAGAGGGCGTTTTAGGATAATAAGCGTCTTCTTTAAGATGCGCTTTGAAAATATCTATGACATACTGATATCTGTCATTATGTTCCCCTTCCGCATTTCTTCCGTCTAAAGTATTGGTGAAAGGCTCATATTTTTTCTTATTATTGTTTACGAAGCTTTTAGGGAGTTTTTGGCTTATGATTCTTTCCATTATTTGAAGAATGGTCATTTGTTTTTTTAGGTTTTCTTGAGGGTCTGAATATAAAGCTCTAAGTTCATCTCTCAAACCCCAGTGGGAGATAAGCTTTAAATCTTTTCTGAACATAGGTGTTCCTGTTTCATCTATCACGGCATCCATGCAAATATTATAACCGCTTATATAAACTTCAGCTTTATTATAAGCATTCATCAATTCCTGATTTACACTGCTTGGTACACGATGTGAAAATTGCTGTCCAAGGCGGGTTTTTGCCCATTCATCTCTCGACCACTCACTGCCTTTTTCTAAAATTTCATTAAGGTCTTTTGTCTTAAAATTTAATAAAGCTGAAAATGCCAACTTTGATTGGAACATATCGTCCATAAAATGAGCTGCGGGAGAATAGGAGGCGAACATTGTGTCTATCGGATGCAAGGGACCGGTGTTCTCATCGGTTTCATGGCGCAGTTGAAGCATAAGAGCTGTAAAATGGCCATTTATATATTCGAGTTTTTCTTCGAATCTTTTAAAGAGAGTCTCAAGTTTTTCGTCCACTAAAAAATTGTTGACGCAGAAATTTTCAAAATCATAGGGATTTCCATCCTCTGAATTCCATAAAGAAGCGCATTGCTTAACGCCTGTTTCAATTCTTTCTTGTTGCTCGGGATATCTTCTTGATAAGGCATCAATGGTTTTTTTTATTGTTTCTTCATTCATAATTTTTTCTCCTAATTATTTTTGCTCAAAATGTACTAAATCAATAAGAAATAAAGCGCCTAAAAATAAAGCTTTGTTAGCAGGTTCTGTGTCTACAGGGAAAGTGGCGCTAAAATTATCGGCATCGGTAAATAGTTCCTTTCCTATTCCACTCCAGTTTTTTATTATTTGCCCTATTTGAACATCATTTCTTAGGATGTTAAAAGTGTAGGGATGAAAGAAGGGACCGTAGATTTTAAATAATTCAATGCCCTGGGAATCTTCGATTATATATTGATTGGAGAAGATGGCAAACTTTTTTTTGATTGTTCCCAAAGGCGTTCCATCAGCATCTGAAATTTGCATTTCATGAAAATAAAATTTAAAAAGGCGTTTGGCCTTTAAAACAGGGTTGCCGACCGGCGTGAGTATGTGAAGGGTTAAGGCTCTAAAACTTCCAAGAGTTTGTACATAGTTGCTTTCTTCATCAACTATGAATGTCTCGTCATTTACGCTATTGGAAACGTTATATCTATTGCGTATTTCATATTGCGTTATAATTTCGCTCCAATCCGCTTGTTGTTGGACAAAAATAGATTCCATTCCCTCCATGCCCGATGTGTTTGTATTTTCATTCATAATTTTTTATTTTTCAAAATACAGTAAATCAATAAGGAATAAGGCGCCCAATAATATGGCTTTTTGTTTTGTATCTATGCCTTGCGGAAAAGTGATATTAAAATTATCGGCATCGGTAAAGCTTTCTTTTCCCAGACCGCTCCACTTTTTTAGTATCTTACCCACTTCCATATCGTTTTTTAAGATATTGAAAGTCCAGGGATGAAATAGAGGACCGTGAATTCTGAAAAGTTCAACACCTTCATTGTCTTCAATTAGAAATTTTTTGGAAAGCACGGAAAATTCTCTTTTAACTGTTCCCAAATGTTGGTTGTTTGCGTCTGAAATATGCATTTCATGAAAATAAAATTTGAATGGTTTGGTGTTTTTTATAACTTCTTGTCCACTGGTTGAAAGTATATGGAGGGTTAATGGGCGCCAGGTTTTAAAAATAAGTCTTGTAATAATAGAACTTTCTTCCGCCGCTAAATATATTTCTTGATTCATACTATTGGAAACGGCATATCTGTTCTTTGTTTCAAAACCTGTTAAAATTTCTCCCCATTCTTTTTTTTGTTTAACAAAAATAGATTCTGAACCCGCTTCATTTAATTTTTCCATGTCTTCCCCTCATATTATTCAGATAATGATTTTTAAAATATTTGTATTGTAATTCCCCGTTTCTAAAGTAATTATATCAGTTTGAGAGTATGTTGCCAAATTTTTTTAAGGTATATATACTAGAGGTTTCTTTAAAAGGCCGGTAGAATATAAAAAAAGCCCTCTCAATTTGAGAGGGCTTTTCGTACTTAATTAGTTAGTTTCTTATTTGTAAATCAAAACTAGATATTTCTTCAAATTCGATTTATTTGGATGGTGCGGGTTGAGCTGAAAGTTTTCGAGCATTTTTAAGTCGAGCTTTAGCGACTTTAGCGCGAATTTCTTTCAGCCAGGCATTGTCCAAGGTATTCATTCTCTTAAGCAGTTCTTTCGTGTCTTTTGGAGGATTCAGACCTAAAATATTACGATACATATCATCTTTTATAAATTGACGCTCTGTCCAATGTATGTATTGGAAACCGGTAACGGCACTTCCTTTAAATTGAGCGTCATCATAAACGGTATTATGTCCAAAAATTTTATTTTTAGCCAGTCTGGCAAAGCCAAAATTGTTTCCTTGTGGTTTTGGCAAAATAAAACGGCCACCTAATTCCAAGGCCTCTTCCTCCGTTGCCGGTTTAGATCCTTGAAGGAGGGTATTATAAAAAATTATATCTTCCGCCTTTTCAAAAACCTGCGCTATGGCATCTCCTACAAAATAAGCCGAAACTTCATCCGCTTTCATCCAGGAATATCTGTAAAAAAAAGCCTGTGAACGCAAATCTGCGCGTATAGTTGCTACGGCATCATAATGTTCGCGTGCTGGGGTTCCGGGGGCAGCATTTTTAGAAGCGCGCACATCGCGCGCGGCATGCACATATTCATGTATAAGAGTATTGATTAAATGAGGAGGCAAATCAAAGCGTACGCTATTAGATCCCTCTTCTTTGTATTCTTTCGGCATATAAAGATTATTCAGTATATAGCCATATTCGGCGACCGCGTCCGCAGATGGCTTCCGAAAAAAAACTTCCACCATGCTTGTGACAGCGCGTATCTCATCGGTTTTCATGCCAATGCCTTCAAGTCGCTTGAAAAATTCAGACATATTCGCGCCACCCTTGGATTTATTAACTGATTTTGTCATTCCCTTTTGCGCGCTAACAGTCGGAACCTCAATATCGGAAAGTCCTTTAAGCGAAATAAAATTTTCCGCGTCTAAAGGCGCGAAAAAGAAGAAAAAAGTTGTTATGAAAATTATAAGTTTCATATGTGGATAGGATAATGGGCCCTTTATAACTTGTCAAGGGCAAATAAGGTAATTTTTTCTTCTATTAAATAAAAAATGCCCGGATTAGACCGGGCATTAGTTGGGTTTTTTTAGAGTTCCTTTAGAAGCGGATGAAATGATTTTTCAATCCTTATTCTTTCGAAACAAATTTTGAAAAATCCGCGCCTGAGGGATTCTGAAAAATTCTGAGTTCAAATTCAGGGGCAACCGCCAGGATATGGTCAAAAATATCCGCTTGTATTGCTTCATATCTTTCCCAGGCTTGGTCATTGCTAAAGACGTATATTTCTATGGGCAAGCCATTCGATGTAGGCGCCAGATGGCGGATTAAAAATGTCATATCTTTATGGATTTTAGGATGACGCCGTAGGTATTCGACTATATAGGCTCGAAATGTGCCTACATTTGTGATTCGTCGTCCATTAATCAGCATAGTGGTGTCAAAATCAAATTGTTTGTTATAGTCTTCGATTTCGCAAATCTTCTTGTCAAGATAATCCTTCAAATGCTGGAATTTGCGGAAACGCTCAAGCAGTGCGTCGTCGCAAAATTTAATTGTACTCATGTCTATATAAATCGCGCGTTTGATTCGCCGTCCGCCCGATTCGCTCATGCCGCGCCAGTTTTTGAAAGAATCGGAAATAAGCGCGTAGATAGGGATGGTGGTAATTGTTTTATCCCAATTTTTTACCTTCACGCTAGTAAGGGAAATTTCTATAACATCGCCGTCGGCTCCGTATTTAGGCATTTCAATCCAGTCGCCGACGACTACCATATCGTTAAGACTTAATTGAATGCTGGCGACAAAGCCGAGCAAAACGTCCTTAAAAACAAGGATTAAAACAGCTGTCAGTCCGCCCAATAAACTCAATAAACCCCAAGGTGATTTATCCAGTATTATCGCTAAAACAAATATACCACCGAGGAAAAACATGATGATTTCTGCGGCTTGGATATAACCGTCGATTGGATGTTTTCGCGCGGTCGAGAAGGTTTGATAAATATCCGTTATGGCTTTTAGTAAAGCATTAACGGATATCAAGGCCACAATAATCATGTAGCCGTTGGTTAAGCGCTGTAAAAGACCTGCGGCGTGCGGAAAATCACTCAATGCCCAAGGGGCAAGAAGATAAATTAGTATAGCGGGGACAAAGTATGAAATACGGAGAAAAAACTTGTGTTTAATGAGCGCATCGTCCCATTGAATCCGGGAGCGTTTGACAGCTATGTGAGCCAATTTAATTAAATATTTTTTGCTCCCTATATTGGCAATAAAGCATCCTAATATTAGAATTGTAACCCTCAATATCAGATCCAACGTAACGGCCAAATTTACGGGAGTGCCGTAGGAGATTAAATAATTTTCTATCATTAGGGTAATCCTTTATTAAGTATTAGAGTCGATAAGTCCTACATTGATTATATGTTTTTTCGGGGACTTACGATAGTGAGATTTGTTTTAGACTTCTTGTTTGTTTTCCAATAAAAAAAACCTCTCAACAGAGGTTTTTATTGGGGTCCTGTTTTAAACAAACTTCATAAGTATTATATGAATCTCGATTTGCCAATTGCTATATAATAGTTTCTTCAGCATCTTGATTAAAATAAGACTTTTACTTAATGAGATAAACAGTTTTCCCCGCTAAAGTAGCTTTTGCGTTAATAATTAGAGGATTCCCGGGGTAATTCTATGCGCCACATTTCTTCATAGATACCATGTTCATCTTCCTCTGTCCAGTACCCATTCACTTTGGAGAAGACCCATAAAAAAAACGTTATTCGAAAGCCCTACCGGTTTCATATATCTTCTCCTGCCGCCCCCGCACTAATGCACGGATGAGACGGCTTCACTGTTTAAGCGTAACAATGTCCGATCACGCCTGACCTGACTTGCACGCCGGGATAAGGTCACCGCAAATGTTTTCTATCCGTAGAGCCACCGGCGCCGCCGCCAGGACGATTTATCACCTCATACCAAAGGCCAGCGTTCGCAGGAGCTGAAAAGGATTAGAATACAGCCGCCAATAAGCGCGGTTCCTGAGCCTGACAATATCTTTCTTCGAAAGGCCGGTTTGTCTGGGCTCATACGGACGGCTAAGGCCCTCGGAGCACCAAAAGTCCCAATTAGTATCGGGCTTGTCGTAATCATTATAGTACTTCTTGAATAAAGGAGTTCCGGGGTACGGGATGAGCATGTGGAAAATCGTGGTAGTGGATTTCAGTTTTTTTGCGAAGGCGATGGTTGCCTCCACCGTTTCCGCCGTGTCTCCCTCATTGCCGATAATGAACCCGTTCAAAACAGCGATCTTATGTTTGCGCAGGAGTGAACAGCATGTCTCGGCCATTTCCAGCGTAGTCCCTTTTTTCATCAGATCGTTGATGTACTGACTGCCTGTCTCTATACCCAGCTGCATAGCGATGCACCCGGCTTGCTTCATTTTTAGTACCAGGGCTTCGTCCCGGATGGTATTCACGCGTCCGGAAGCCCACCATGTGATATCCAGCCGTTTGTTTATAATCCGGTCGCAGATCTCAACGACCCGCTTCGCATCCGCCGTAAAACAATCATCTACGAATCTAAAACTCTTGACGCCATACTTATCCGCCAAGTAACTCATTTCATTTACGATGTATTCGGGACTATGCGCACGGAACTTATGACCTAGGCAGACATTGGCGCAAAAAGTGCATCGTCCCGGGCAGCCGCGGCTTGAAATAAGCGATACGATGCCCCGGCTCTTTGAAGAATCCTTAAAAGGTTGCTCCGGATACGGCAACTTATCGAGATCTGAAATAAGTTCCGGTCTGGGCATTTCACGATATTTCCCGTTCTCTATAAACGCCGCGCCCGGTATCGTGTTGAAATTAATATCGCCGTGCGAGTCAAACTCCTTAGCTAGGGTCAGCATTGGGATCTCGCCTTCTCCAAGTATTACCGCATCGACCGAAGGAGAACCTAGTAGTGTCGATCGCGGTATAGCGGTAACATGCGGCCCCCCCATAACGACAAAGCACCCCAAGCGCTCTTTAGCCTCCTTCGCAAGCTGCTTGGCCACCATAAAATTTGGAGTGAACGAAGCTATTCCTACTACGTCGGGGCCAAATTCAGATAATTTCTTCCACATAAGTTTTAGCGGCATTCGGCAAGGTTCCGGGTCAATAATTGTTACTATATGCCCCGCTTGCCGGGTGTAGGCAGCAATATAGGCAAGCCCCAGCGGGGGATCGTTATGTATAAACCCCCGGTAACCGGAGCCGGTCTGAAAGGGCGGATTGATAAGGGCAATTTTCATAAGTTCTAATACACCTCCGTTAATTTCTCCGCCCGGCCGCCAACCCGGTGCGGGGGAATTTTGCAAAATTTTATAAAAATGCAAAGAAAATCTATTTTAGGGTTTTGGCTTGGATATTCATAAAACACATAATACAATAAAAGCTTTGTTCTGTGCGATGACCCTATCTCGGTAATATCACCCATTGAATGTTTGTTGTAACAATTTAAAATTCTCCATCATGCAATATCGCATCAAGCTAAGCAAAGTTATAGACGTTTAGTATGGGAGCCGGGCAGAAAGTTCTAGGGATTTAGTATGGGGTGGCTGACGGGGCTCGAACCCGCAACCTTCCGTGCCACAGACGGACGCTCCACCATTGAGCTACAACCACCACAATACCTTCTATTCTAAGATTTTACGAAAGAAAAAGCAAAGAGTATGTTAATCCCTCAGGATTCTTGTGTATAATAAATTTTTAGACAGTATTTATATTGGGGAGATTTATTATGATTAAAAAAGCCACGGTTGCCGGACGGTTTTATCCTAAGGAATCGGTAAAACTTAAAGATAATGTTGTTTCATATCTTAGAGAGATCGAGCCTTTAAAAAATAAAGTTTATGGGATTTTGGTTCCTCATGCGGGTTATGTTTATTCAGGCGCTATTGCCGGAGAAGGTTTTTCCCATATAAAGGAAATATATTTTGACACTATTGTCTTTTTTGCCGCCGCCCATACTATGGATGTAGACGGAGCCGCGCTTATGAAAGAAGGTTTCTTTGAAACTCCCCTCGGCCAAGTTGAAATTGATTCCAAAATAACAAAGGAACTATTAAAAAAGTCTAAGGTTTTTGAGGATATTCCCGAAGCTCATCAAAGTGAACATTCCATTGAAGTGCAATTGCCTTTTCTGCAAGTTTTATCAAAAAAGAAGTTTAAAATAGTTCCAATCGTATTAAATACTAAAAATTTAAAAACGCTTTATGAAGCGGGCAAAGCGGTTGCCAATGTAATTAAAGATAAAAAAACTTTAATTTGTATTTCAAGTGATTTATCTCATTATCCTACCGGAGACACCGCTACAAAAACAGATTTAGCCATAATGAAAGCTTTGCATATGGCTGTTAAAAGCGGTGATTTATCTTATTTTGATTTAGCCAATAAATTGGTGCTTTCCAAGGCAAGATATGAAATGGATACCGCCGCTTGCGGAGAGTCCGCGATTATAGCGGGAGCGGTTGCTTGTATGGAGCTTGGCGCGAATGATTTTAAACTTTTGCGATATATGCATTCGGGAAAAATTTCAGGAGATGACTCCAATGTTGTGGGATATGCCGCCGGCGCTTTTATTGAAAATAAAGATAAAACCAATGATGCGTGGCAATTAAGCAAGGACGATAAAGAGCACTTGCTTAATTATGCGCGTCAAAGCATAGCCTATTATCTTAAGAATAAAAAAGAAATGATTATGTCTTTAAGCGATGTTCCGCAGTTTAATGTTCCCGCCGCGGTTTTTGTCACTTTAACTGAAAATGGAAACTTGCGCGGTTGTATTGGAACTATGGAACCGAGGACTACTCTTTTAGATGCTATTATTAATTTTGCTACGGCGGCGGCTTTTGAAGATCATCGCTTCAGTCCTTTGACCGAAGAAGAATTGAAAGATATTAAAATTGAAATTTCGATTCTTTCCCCTATGGTTAAGGTTGAGAGTTATAAAGATGTTCAAAAAGGAAAGCATGGAGTCCTTATAAAAAAAGGGCATTCAAGCGGTACTTATCTTCCTCAAGTTTGGGAGCATTTTAAAACTAGAGATGAGTTTTTAAGTTCTCTTTGCGGTGAGAAGGCGGTTTTGCCCGCTTTGGCCTGGAAAGAAAAATCCACCGATATATATGTATATACGGTGGATTCTTTCGAAGAGTAATAAATTTGCTACTTATAGTTTCAAGAACAGCATAAACAAGAGGAATATTCCTGCTCCTACTACTGCGCCTACAGGGCCTCCAAAAATAAATCCCATGGCAGCTCCGGCTCCGGCTATGATTATATTCGCTTTTTGACCTTTAATGGTTTCTTTAGTTTTTTCCCAAAGACTCGGTTTAGGTTCCACTGGTGCTGTCTCGTATACTGTTTCGGCCGCGGTTTTAGAAATTGATTTTGTCGGAGATATGTTTGATGAATATGACTTTGAACCGTCAAAGGTTTTACTGGGACTTAGAGACGCGCCTTGAAGCTGTGAGAAAGCGTCGCCCGCGAAAGCGCAGTTTAAAGCGGGCGAGAATAGTAATGCTGCTAAAATTGAAAGAAATATTATTTTTATTTTCATATGAATATTCTACAACTCCTTTTTGTAAATGGTAAGGGTTAATGGGCCCTTAAATAAATAGGCCTAAATACCTATATAAAGAATTTCTTTATTTATGGGTGGGTAGAACATCCGCTATGATTGGGTGTGGACATTATTTTATTTTTTAAGGACAAAAGAAGACTGTAAATCTGTAAGGGAGTGATTTCTGAGGTTTAGCTTTGTGAGTAAAATTTATGGTCGTCTGGTGCGCATAGTGCTTTGATACGGCACCCAGCATAGCCTTGAGGGGATTTCACTGAAACGACGAGGA
>CAZHQC010000014.1:0-34674 GCA_964534135.1 uncultured Elusimicrobiaceae bacterium
AGGCTATGCCTATCAGGCGGCGAGGCTCACGACATCTGATGATCGTTCACATAGTTCACGACATCTGATGAAGCAAAGCTTCATTGTTCCAAACCGAAAGGTTCGTGTTCCAAAGCATAGCTTCGTTTACTGGTCGTTCACAGAAGACTATGTCACTGCCGTATTAGAGGCTATGCCTATCAGGCGGCGAAGTTACCGACACCTTATGAAGCATAGCTTCGTTTACTGTAGTTGCCTGATTTATAAGGTTTGGTCGTCTGAAGATCGTTCGTATAACTCTCGACATCTGATGAACCAAAAGGTTCGTTGTTCCAACCATAGCTCCCTGATACGACACCCGCCAGAGGCTTGTGAATGTTACGCCTTTACGCCCAATAAATTGGGCAACTACATAAGTTGCTAAACTTTTTTGTCGCGATAGTAATTCATAAAATGGCCAAAACTAGCATCCTACCCATTGACGCATAGGTCTTATGGCTCTTTTTGTTTCCGCCGGCAAGTGTTATAGTATAAGTGAATCATGGGGGGCATGATGAATTGGAAAGAGATACTCATTAAGTACGAAAAATCAAAAAAAAGAAATATTATTTTAAAAAAGCTGCCTGCTCGGAGCAAGGATTGGAATAATATTATGAAGTCGACTGATAAGCTTGTTTGGCTTTTTATGATGAGCGGCAAAGCCGACAATTCTACTTACTAAAAACCTTGTAACATTTATTTTAGCCACAAAAAAAGCATCTTGATTTTTCCGGGATGCTTTTTGTGGCTATTCGATATTTATTTTTTTATTATAAACAACTTATTCCCATATAAAACAAAAGCAAACCCACAAGAACAAATAATAAACCCAACTTTCGGCGTTCAATTAGTAAAAAGGATTCATTTAGAATTGTTTCTTTTAGAAGACACAAAATCCGTTTTAAAATAACAGGCTTAAATACTAAAACCATACCAATAAAAACCAAAAATAAACCCAGTCCGACTTTAATCAGTATTATTGTCATCGCTATTATATAGATTCATGGCAGAATCTACCCCCTTTTCAAATGCCGTCATTACGGCCTCATAAGCTTTTTCAAGCGTGGTCTCCAGATTATCTAATTCAACCTTCCTCAATCTGGATAAAACATAATTTTCAGCCGACATTTTATCAGGCTTCGGGCCCGTTCCCATTTTAAGACGACTAATATCCTGGCTTGAAAAAACATTTATAATGGAAGCCATGCCCTTTTGTCCGCCAAAAGATCCCTTACATCTTAGCCTAATTCTACCAAAATCAATAGACATATCATCAAAACACACTAAAATTGAACTGCTTTTTAACTTATAAAAATCCGCAAAACTTCTGACCATAATACCGGAATTATTCATATAAGTAAGCGGTTTAATAAGAAAAAATTTCTCACCATTATCAAGAGTAATATCCAAATATTCGCCGTTCTTTTTCCATTTTTTCCAATTGGAATTCGGAGCCAATTTATCCTTCATAAAATCAAGAAGAAGAAAACCCATATTATGCTTTGTTAATTCATATTCGGGGCCGGGATTCCCCAGACCCACAATTAATTTAATTTTTTCATCTTTAGTCATAGTAATTTAAATCCCTCTCCCGCTTAGCGGAAGAGGGATATTAAAAATGCTTAAGATTATTACACCATCTCAAAGCAAAGAAGATTATTTCTTTTTACCGTCGTCAGCCTTCTTGACATCTTCAACCTTGTCTCCATCTTCTTTCTTGCCTTTTTCCGTCACCTCTGGCTCAGCAGCTGCCGCATCTACAGGAGTAGGTTCAACTTCCTCTCTAGTAATGGCTATATTGACTATTACATGCTCAGGCTCATTGATGATTTTTGCTTTTTCAAGCTTCAGATCTTTAACACGAATAGCATCGCCAAGCTTTAAAGGAGTTACATCAACAACAAACTCCTTGGGTATATTTGTAGGCAAACAGCTAACAGTAACAGTTCTCAGACCATGCTGGAGAAGCCCTCCCTGCAATTTAACGCCATGAGCCTCACCGATAAGCTTAATATTAACTTCAACTTCCATCTCTCCAGTAAGAGATATCCTTTGAAAATCAATGTGCAAAAGTTTCTCGGTAACCACATGTCTCTGATACGCTTTTATGAGAACATTTTCACCATCTTTTGAACACTTGAGATTGATAATATTATTCTTTGCCGTCTTTAAGATTTTGAGCATTTCTTTTTCAGGCACTGATATATGCATGGGAACTTTTCCCTCTCCATAAACCACTGCGGGAATATAACCTTCCGCTCTTAGATTATTTGATAAACCGGTAATACCTGTTTTTTCTCTATCTTGCGCTGCTAATATAATTTCTTCCATACTATCCTCCGTTAATTAAACCTGTTAAATGAATAATTCGCTTATTGAATTACCTTTATGATTTCTGCTTATGGCTTCCGCTAAAAGCTTCGCCACTGAAATAGTTTTAATCTTGGAACCCTTGTTGTTATCTACCGGAATGGTATCGGTTACAATAAGTTCTTCTATAGGCGACTCCTTTATTTTATCAAATGCATCACGAGAAAGCACCCCATGAGTGCAAAAAGAGACTATTTTTTTTGCTCCTTTTGCCTTAATGGCATGCGCCCCCATTGCCAAAGTACCGGCAGTATCCACCATATCATCAAAGATAAAACAGTTTTTCCCCTCGACCGAACCTATAATATTATAAACAGAGGCCTCATTGGGCTTTGGCCGTCTTTTATCTATTATGGCAAGATCGGCATTGAGCCTCTTGGCAAATGAACGAGCTCTTTTAACACTGCCAATATCAGGTGAAACTACAAGATAGTCCTTAAAATCTCTATCCTTGATATAATCCAAAACAACAGGCCTGGCATAAAGATTATCCACAGGAATATCAAAAAAACCTTGAATCTGAGCCGCATGCAAATCAATTGTAATAACTCTGTTCGCTCCGGCCGAAACTATTAAATTGGCCACAAGCTTAGCGGTTATGGCGACCCTCGGAGCAGACTTTCTATCCGCTCTGGCATAACCAAAATATGGCACCACAGCGGTAATGCGTCCCGCGCTCGCCCTTCTTAAAGCATCCATTGTAATAAGTAATTCCATTAAATTTTGATTTCCGGGATTACATGTGGGCTGAATAACATAACAGTCATCACCCCTAACGTTTTCAAGTATATGCACATCAATCTCACCGTCGGCAAAACGCCCTATATGACTTTTACACAAAGGAACTTTAAGTATAGATGAAATTTTATCTGAAAGGGGTTGGTTGGCTGTTCCCGAAATTATTTTTGGCGATCTGTCTTTCCACGCTGAATTTAGCATATTATTTCCTCTTTTTTAAAGGTTTAATTACTTCCCGCGCTCTTGCTAAAGCAAGTTTATTGTCGGGAATATTTTTAGTTATTGTAGAACCTGCGCCAATAAGGGACTTGCGTCCCACGGTAACAGGAGCGACAAGGTTTGTGTTTGAACCTACAAAAGCTCCTGTTTTTATTATCGTTTTATGTTTTTTCACACCGTCATAGTTGCAGGTTATCGTCCCCGCTCCTATATTTACATTCTCACCCATTAAGGTATCGCCTATATAACTTAAATGCGAGACCTTTGAACCTTTTCCTATTTTTGATTTTTTAATTTCAGTAAAATTACCTACTTTTGCTTTAGGGCCTATTTGAGATTCCGGTCTTAAATGAGCGAAAGGCCCGATAATGGAAGAATTTTTCACTTCGCTTAAAGAGAGAAAACAAGATAATTTTATTTCAACATTATCACCTATTTTACAATCCTGGATAACTCCTGAAGGGCCAATTTTACAATTCTTGCCTATAACGGTCTTACCCTGAATAGTCATCCCGGGATAAACAATAGTGCCTCTGCCCACCTTTACTCTTTCATCTATATATGTATTATCGGGATCAATTAAAGTTACACCCGAAGCCATAAGTTTTTCGGCTTTTCTTTTAAAAATTATTTTATGCGCTTTAGCTAAGTCCATATGTGAATTAATCCCTCTTGTTTCATCAAAATTTAAAGTTTTGAAAGTGGCAACTTTTGAGCCAATTTTATTAATATTTTCAACAACATCCGTCAGATAATATTCTTTTTTACTTCCCTTGGGCTTTAAATTTTTCAAGGCCCTAATAAGGCGAGAGACTCTAAAAATATAAGTTCCCGAATTTATTTCTTTAATGGACAATACTTCATTACTTGCGCCATCAGCCTCTATGATACCTTCTATAAGACCTGCTGAACTTTTTTTAATTCTACCATAACTCCCCGGACTATCCAAATCAGCTGTAAGGACAAAGCCTTCATACTTTTTTCTCTTATAAAGTGAATGCATTTTCTTAATTGTTTCAGATTGCAATAAAGGAGCGTCTCCACACATTATCATAATATCGCGAAAATTCTTAAATTTAAAAATAGATTCTTGAACAGCCCTGCCGCTTCCTTTTAAAAGTTTTTGCCTGACAAATTCAATTTTAATTTTAAGATTTGAAACGGAAATATATTTCTTAACCGTATTTTCAACCAAACCGGCCTTATGGCCCACCACAATAATAATTTTATCGGGATTAATAATGGCGGCTTGCGTAATGGCATGAATAATTAAAGGTAAACCGATAAGTTCATGTAAAACCTTGGGCTTTTCGGATTTCATTCTGGTGCCAAGGCCGGCTGCCAGAATTAAAACTGATAAATTTTGTTTTCGCCCGATCATATATCAACATTTTACAATAAATGAAGCCATGCTTCATAAAATGTCGGAAGTTGTACGAACGACCTAAATAAGCTTACCACAAAGGAACCACTAATCTATACGCAGCAAAACCCTATTTCCCCGTTTTTCAGCAGAAATAAGAAATTTTGTTTTTTTAATACCTTCTATGGTTTGTATAAAATTGTATATCTGAACTTTTAGATGTCTTCTTCCTGTTTTAAATGTATCTTCAACAATATTCCTGATTGTACAGCCGGAACAATGCTCAGTTTCACCGCATCCACCGGGCTCTTTAGCGTGCACACAACAAATAACATCTCCGCCAAAACAGCCCTCAATTGAGTCAATTTTTTTATCTAAAGCTTTTGAGGCGGAACTATTTGCTACTAAACAGCGCACATCCACATCCAGCAATAGAACAGGCTCTTCAAATTCATTCAGAAGATCTTTGGTTATAACAGGGTCATATTTCAGTAATTTTTCACATTCAGGACAAATGCCATGCGTTACAATATCGTTTCCGGAATTATCTTCCTTTGTCCCCATTTCCTTTTTACACCAAGCGCATACTCTTCTCATATCAACTCCTTTGAATATAAAATACCATATCCCAAATCCACTTAATTAGTTGAGTACAGAATATAAAATATTCAATAAATTTTATTGGCGAGTTCGAAGAACTCTGCTTTATGGCTCCCGGGCATGGATTTGAACCATGGATAACGCTGTCAAAGAGCGTCGTGTTACCGCTACACTACCCGGGAATAAATTAAAATTTATAAGTCAGCCGCTCATTGCGGTTTACCCGGGGGAAACTATTACTGTTATAGCATCCGGGAAGACTTAACTATTTTCTGAAGAAGGAGTTTCCACAGCGGCATTGCCCGCTTTATCCAACTCTTCTTCATATGCTTTCAAAATAAGTTCTTCAAGTTTGGCCCTGAAGTCATTTGTTATGGGATGAGCAATATCTTTATATGTGCCATCCTTTATCTTTCTTGAAGGCATACAGACTATAAGCCCTTTATTGCCATTAATAACCTTCATATTGTGAACAACAAAGACATTATCAAATGTTACTGTGGCAAAAGCTTTTAATCTTTCTTCACTTCTTAAATGTATACGAATTTCTGTTATCTCCATAACTACCCCCATATCAATATTGCGCCTGCCCCGAAGATTTTATATTTAACCTTCCACAAGGAAGCCTCACAAAGTTACATTTTATAACAAAATACTACCTATACTAATTCTACAAAAATTTTGTTAAAAAAACCCTGTTTTTAGCGCTTGAAATTTGTTTTGCCGCCTTTTTTACCGCCACAGCGCTTGAAAAAACACCAAAAACCGAAGAGCCGGACCCCGACATCATAGCTATATCAGCGCCTAAAGACATCATTTTTTCCTTCACTTTCATTATCGCTGGATATTTTGGAAAAACAGATTCTTCAAATCTATTCATGGGTAAATCTTTGATTTCCGCCAAATCTTTAGCCATTTTTAAACCCTTAACAAGCTTCAAGCATTTAGCATTATTAAAATCTGTTTTTTTCTTTGAGGGTAATTTTAAATTTGAATATGCTACTTTTGTACTAACCGGAATGCCGGGATAAACCAATAAAATGAAATATGCTTTCTTTTTAACTTTGAACGGATATAATCTGTCTCCTATCCCGCGGCCCACACAAAAAGAAGAATCTGAAAGAAAAAATGGGACATCCGCGCCAAGAGATTTTGCGACAAGAACCAATTTTTTACGGTTCGTTTTCAAATCAATTCCGTAAATACGGCAAAGCCCCGATAAAACCATGGCGCTATTGGCCGACCCTCCGCCAAGCCCTGCACCAACCGGAATATTCTTTTCCAATTTTATTTTTACATTCGGCGTTATTTTAAACTCCTCAAAAAACCTTAAAGCCGTTTTATGAATAATATTATCTTCTGATTTTTTGAGCCGTAAATTTGAATTATTTTTCATATTTACTTTTATTCCATTAGAAGATATTTTTTCAATGGAAATATAATCACAAATATTTATCTTGGCAAAGACAGTGATTAAATCGTGATAACCGTCTTTTCTTTTGCCGGCAACTTCAAGAAACAAATTAATCTTAGCCGGTGATTTTAATTTAATAATTTTCATATTTATGGAAGACTAAAACCCGACACGCCTTCAACCTTAATGCCCGTTAATTTTATTTTTACTTTTGAAAATGGCGCCTTAAGTTCAATTGAACTTGGCAGATAAAAGCCTTCTATTTTTTGAAAGCCGGCAAGTCTTATCTCCGCCTTTTTTTCTTTATTTATTTTTATTTCATCTACAAAAAACATATTCTCATTCAGTTTAAGCTTATTATATCCGGTTTCAAGCCATCTCCCCTTCAATTTAGACTTAGAGTCCTCCTTCAAATAATACACCGCCCCGCCAAAATAACCGTGCATACCTTCCATAAAGATATTAATCCAATAAGCTAAATTTTCCCCATCTTTTTTCTTAAATGGAATATTACCCATTTCCAAGGCCCTGGATGAAGAATAACTTGCCTCCCATATGGGAGACAAAAGAGGACCGAGTAGAGTTATTTTCAAAGAGTCCGTCACACTATAATTAAAAATTGCGTCAAATTTAACTTTTTTCGAACCTATTTTAAGATCAATTTTCGCAAAAGCCGAACAGCTCATCAAATAATGTAAATTTTTATCCAAGAACTCGGTTAATAATTGGGAAGATTTATTTTTCGGTAATTTAATTGTCAGTTTTTCAAGTTTTTCTCTAATAGCCTCATTTTTTAAATCAAGAATTGAAGCAATCTTCCAAACGCGCCATGCCTTTTCATAATTTTCCATAGCATAATATATTGCGCCTAAATGATCCCACATTACACTGTCATTTTTCGATAAATTGATAGCGGCTCGTATTTCTTTCGAAGCCTCTTTTAATTTTCCCTGCTTAAAATATAACCAACCGAGAGAATCCATATAAGCGGAATTTGACGGAGCATACTCATTGGCCATCTTTATAAATTTTTCCGCCTCATCCAGATTCATTCCTCTATCGGCTAAAGAATAGCCCAAGTAGTTTAAAACAATATGGTCTTTAGGATTTCTCTTAAGGATAGCCCTAAAATTTTCTTCGGCAACTTTAATATCTCCCGATCTTTCACTTATAACCGCATATTGCATTCTGGCTTCCATATTATCAGGATTTTTTTCCACAATTTTTTTAAGCATTTCCAAGGATTTTTCAGTTTTATTTATATCATCATAACCCAAAGCCAAAAAATAAGCCACTTCGCTATCTTGAGGCCATCTTTCATGAGCTTCTTCTAAAAGTTTTATCGCCTCTCTATAGCCTCCGCTTTGCGTATAATAAAAACTAAGCCTTAAAGATAATCTGGGGTCCTTATCCATTTCTTTTGAACCCTTAAGATATTTAATTGCCGCTTTAAAATCCTTCCTATGCTCATTTATTATTGCCAGCCAAAAACACGCCGCTGAATTTGAATTATCCAATTCATAGGCCTTTAAAAAATACTTTTCTCCTTTGGCAACAGCCGAAGAATTTGAATAAAGTTCGCCCACATAATTAAAAAGCTCTATATTTTCAGGACTAATATTGAGTATCTCTTTATATTGAGCAATTGCCGCTTCCGTATCTTTTTTTATTTCATAATATTCCGCCAGCATGTATCTTGGAAGAAGATAAAATGAATTTTCTTTTATTGCCAGCTCAAGATATTTTTTCATTTCTTTAAATTCATTTTTTGAACTGTAAATAGAAGCTATTTGATAGTAAACTTCCGCCATATTTTCCGGTTTAAGCTTCAAATATTTTTCAAAATATTCCAATGCTTTTTTATAGTCATCTTTAATATTAATGCTTGCAAGCTGATATAAAGCCTCCTGATTTCCGGCATTAGTTGAAAGAGCTTTTTTAAAAGCCTTTTTTGCCGGTTCGATTTTCCCTTGCGCCCACTGGACATTGCCATACAAAACCCAATTACCGGCGGTAGTTGAATCAACTTTCACCACATAAGCCGCCCATTTCTCAGCTTGTTCAAATTTACTCATAAGTATGGCTAAATTTAAGGCCTGTTTATAAGCAAAAAGAGCGTCCTCATCCAATACTATTGTTTTCTGATATTCTTTCAAAGCCTCACTATAATTACCCCTGCGCTCCAAAATAAGCCCATTTACAAAATGCAAATAGGCTGATTTATTGGCCGCAAAAACATCAGAGCCCAATAAAGTTATGAGAACACCCAGAATTAAAAGTTTAGCCGTCTGATGCGCATTGCGCATTGTTACGGCACCCAGCATTGCTTTGAGTTTAGTCATCATGAATCACCATTTTTATTATTTATTTGTAACTTCATTAAAACTGCATCATCGACGCCCTTGTAAAATTTCGCTCTTTGCCCCACTTTTTCAAAACCAATTTTATTATAGAAAGAAATGGCGGCATTGTTTTTTATATTTACTTCAAGATCTATATCGTCACAAGAATTCTTTTTAGCATATTCCAAAAGCTTACTCATTAATCCTGAAGCAATCTTATTTCTTAAACTATCCCGTGAAACAATAATGGCATTAAGCTGAATGGACGGAGGCAATATCCAAAAATTAATAAACCCCTGTATTCCCTCTTCATCTTCCGCCACTAAAATAACGGAATATTTGTTTTCAAACTCCGCTTTTAAGCCCTTATTGCCCCAAGCGGGATAATCAGGATATTCTTTTTCAATCTCCGCCAAAGCATTCACATCCTCTTTAAAAGCTCTTCTTATTTTCATAGTTCCATTTGTCATTTTTGTTTTTGTTCTCGCACCATATTAGATGATTTTTACTTTCTGTTCTCCATCTCATACCTCGCGGGCTTCAAATAAAGAGGAGAAATATTTTCATCTTTTTTAATTAAACCTGTTTTAATAATATTTTCCGGCATAATTTTTGAAATTTTTACCGGAGCTTTCTCATTGTTTTTAGCCGCTAATCTGTAAATATCCGCATCTTCTTGGATATCGGCAATAATATAAACATCACCTTTAAGATTTTTTATACGGGTTTTGATACTTTCCTCATCAAGCCACTCGGGCTTAATTATACTCTTAGGTAAAATAGTATTTTTTTTCGCTTGCCCTTCGTAGCCTTGGCGAAGAAGGGGTTTAAAAACTTGCAAAAAATATTCTTTTTTAAAAGCATGAAGAATTACAGCTATCTTTGGATTTTTAGCTTTAATCACCCATTTCTTAAAACCCAAACTTTCAAATACCTGAAAGGCAAATATTTCAAAAGCGGTAACGGTAAAAACTTTAATACCTGTCAAAGCCTTCATCATTGAAGCAAAGGTAAGGGAAATCCTGATACCGGTAAATCTGCCGGGACCTTTAACAACACATATACCGCCAATATCCTTCAGTTCGGCTTTTTCAAAAGACAAAAGTTTTTCAATAATTTTAAAAAAAACTTTCTCCTGATTAAATTCTTTAACTGACTTGACTCTAAACTTACCGGAAGTGTTTTTCAATGCTATTTTAATATTCGAACCGGCCGTTGAAAGACCAAGGATTATTTTTTCTTTTTTTGCCATAATTGATAAACCTTTTTAGTTAAATCCATTGATTTTACTCCCTTGGCTGAAATTATTATTGTTCTATTATCTCCGCCGGATAAATCAAAATCAAGCTCAATTAATTCCGTTCTGTCATAAAGATACGAGGCCGGACTTCCCCATTCAAAAACTGAAATAGACTTCTCATCGCCCATATACTCTTCCATGCCCAAATAAGGCGCTTCATCATCTTCAAGCCTAAAGAGATCAAAATGATTAAGATTAAGCTTCTCTCCTGTATACATTTTCATCAAACTAAAACTGGCGCTTATTGGAGATTGATCGCATTTAAGCGCTTTAGCCAAACCTTTAACAAAAATTGTTTTTCCAACACCTATCGTACCTTTCAAACTAATAATCTGACCGGCTTTAACTTTTTTACCAAACATTTTTGCCAGGCGCGAAGTTTCCAATTCAGATGAGGTTTTAAATTTGAAAGTGTTCAAAACTTTTATTTTTTCCGTCATAATTTTCAAAATTAATTCCTGTCCCTTTTTCAATACGGCCGATAATTTTAGCCTCAGGCAAAAGTTTTTGAATTTTCTTTTTATCTTTTACATTTGCGGTAAATATAAGCCCATAATCCTCACCACCGCTAATTGCATACTCCAAACATTTTTTTCTTAAACCTTTAGCATAATCTCTAAGCTCTTTTGAGATATCTTTTTCCTTAAGAGAAAGAACAATCTTGCAGGCCGATGCCCTGGCTATTATTTTAACGCTTCTTAAAAGACCGTCGGAATTATCCAGCATACAATGGGCAAGCTTATGTTTTCCCAATATATTTCCGGCCTCCATCATAGGCTTTGGCTGCCAAAATCTTTCAAGCAATTTTTTGCCGCAAGCTGATTTAGGTTTTTTCCCGCTTAGAAATATTTCAAGTCCGGCTTTGGAATCACCCAAATGGCCAATACTGTAAAGCGCATCTCCCGGCTTTGCTCCATATCTTGTTATTATTTCGCTTCTGTTTGCCTCACCCAAAATTGTTATATATACATGTAAATTTTTAGATCTGGCAAGATTGCCTCCTGAAAGATTTAAACCAAATTTTTCAGCTTCCGAATTCAAAGTTTTTATAAATTTTTTAATCCAAGTTGAAGGCGTATTTTTTGGCATGCCCCCGCCTGAAAGACAGGTAAGCGGCTTTACATTTCCCATAGCGGCCAAATCGCTTAAATTTATTCTAATCAATTTTTTTGCAAGTTTTTCAGGATAATCAAACCCTTGTATAAAATGCGTACCTTCAACCATCTCATCGGTGGTGGCAACCAAAACTTTACCACTCTTGGTTTTAAGAACAGCCGCATCATCACCGGGCCCTATCAATAATCTCTTATCTTTTGAAACGCGAAAATTATCTTCTATATAATCCAAAACTCGGCTTTCATTCATCCCTCTTCGCCGAGACTTCGAAGGATTTCGCCTATTTGTATTTTTTGAAGAACAAGACTTCATCTTTATTTTATTTCCTTTCATATTTTAGCTAATGTCTTAAAAGCTAAAGGAAGATAATCCAAAAGTTCTCTGGCAAGAACGCATCTCTCGGTTAATTTTTTCCTTGCTAAATCTCCACAAAGCCCATGCAAATACACGCCTAAAATTGAACTTTCAAAAGCAGTTTTATCACTATAAACGCTCTGCTTTCCACTTTGCGCCCATAAACCCGCTATCAAGCCCGACAAAACATCTCCGCTCCCGCCTTTACTAAGAACCGGACCGCCGGTGGTATTTTCATAAAAATTATTTTTACCCTTAACTATCGTTTTATTGCCTTTCATAATAATAATCGCGCCTGTTTTTTTAAAAAGCTTAAGAGCAAGATTTTTTCTATCTGAAGAATTTGTTTTCAACATTCTCTTTATTTCACCCAAATGCGGTGTCATGATATAGGGAACTTTGGAAGATAAAATTTTCTCAAAAGAAGTTTTTTTTGAAAGAGCGTTTAAAGCATCGGCATCAATTAGCATCGGTATTTGAAGCTTTTTTATTACTTCAATTATAAATCGCGGAGTTTCCTTTAAAACTGAAAGTCCCGGCCCAATTAAAGCCACATCATATTTTTTAATTTTCTGCCATTTCAAAATTTCTCCGGCAGATTTAAATGAAGGCAATCCATCTTTCTCACTTAATGGGAAAGTCATAGCTTCAGGTAAAGCCGCTGTTATGATAAATCGTTCAGAAGCGGGACAAGCAATGGTTACAAGTCCGGCTCCCGCTTTTAATGCCGCTTTTCCGGCTAAAATAGCCGCCCCGGCCATACCTTTTGAACCTGCAATTACCAAAACTTTTCCATAGTCGCCTTTATGGGAATCTTTATCCCTCTTAACAATCAGGGACTTTAGTTTTTGTGGAATTATTTTTTCCATTTTTTATTTTAATCGCTATTTTTTGTCACTACCACCGACGCGCAAGCATAGTCAGTTGTATGAGACAATGATATAAGCACATTTAAATTGGAATATTTCTTATTCTTTATTTTTATTGAAGGCTTTCCTGTTTTATCTTTAATAAGGGCAATATCTTTTAAAGGGAGGTTTTTTAGTCCGGTAGCTTTAATTACCGCTTCTTTAGCCGCAAATCTCGCCGCTATTCTTTCAAATTTATTTCTACCTTCAAGGCAATATTTTATTTCAGAGGGTGTGAAAAATCTTTTAAGAAAGGAAGTAGCTTCAACCAGTTTTTTTATTCTTTTGATATCGACAATATCAATGCCTATGCCTGAGATAATTTGAGGATTTTTAGTCATTTTATTTAGTGAACCCTCGCCTCTTTATCTAACCGTAACGCTCTTGGCAAGATTTCTGGGTTTATCTATATCGCATTTTTTATTTAAGGCTATATAGTAAGCAAAAATCTGCAATGGAATGGTATTAAGCAAAGGCGACAGCATCTCAAGAGTTTTGGGAACTTCAATAATTTCAGAAGCCTTAATATGTTTTTTAGATTCTTCGTCCACAATAGCGATAATTTTGGCTCCCCGCGCCATAGCCTCTTCAATATTCCCGGCTAAAAGTTTTATCACCTTGGAATTTGTCGCTATACAAATAACGGGCATATTCTTCTCTATAATGGCTATCGGCCCATGCTTCATTTCACCCGCGGCATAACCCTCAGCATGAACATAAGCTATTTCTTTTATTTTGAGCGCCCCTTCAAGAGCAATAGGAAAATTTACATATCTTGATATAAACAAAAAATGCTCATACTTTGAGTATTTATCAGCAATGCGCTTCATCTCATCTTCGCGCGATAAAAGTTTTTCAATAAAACGAGGAATCTTTATAAGCTCTTTAACATATTTTCCGGCTTCAGAAAGAGAAACTTTCTTAAGCATCACGGCAATATGAATAGCCAGAACATATATAGCAGATAATTGCCCGAGAAAAGCCTTAGTGGAAGCAACGCCTATTTCAGGGCCGCAATGAGTATAAAGCACATAGTCAGCCTCTCTGGTAAGGCTTGAGCCGACCGTATTTGTAATAGCCAAAACTTTGGCTCCCGATTCTTTAGCTTCTCTAACAGCGCAAAGAGTGTCGGCGGTTTCTCCCGATTGACTTATAGCTATCAGAAGAGTATTTTTATCAATTATTTTTGAACGGTCGGAAAACTCGGAAGCAAAATCAACATAAGTGGGTATTTCAAAATTTTCAAAAACATATTTTGCCACAAGCCCGGCATGATAAGCCGTTCCGCAAGCCACAATCTGAACATGGTCCAAAGATTTTATATCTTTAAAGCATAATCCAATTTCTTTTTTAAGAATATCCTTTTCAAGAGGAAGAAGACGGCCTCTTATGGTATTTTCCACAGACTCGGCCTGCTCATGAATTTCTTTAAGCATGAAATGCTTATAACCGCCCTTCTCAGCCATGGACGCATCCCATTTAATATTAGTCGATTTCTTCTTAATCTGTTTGCCCTTAAAATCAAAATATTCAACAGACCTCTTTCTAACAATGACTATTTCACCATCATCAAGAAAAACAACTTTCTTTGTAAATTTAAGAAAAGCGGAAACATCGGAAGCCACAAAATTTTCTTTTTTGCCAAGACCTACAACCAAAGGACTATGCAATCTTGCCGATAAAATCATATCCGGACATTTTGCCCATATAATCGCAAGCGCAAACGAACCTTCAATATCAGCTATGGTTTTTTTAAAAGCCTCAAAAAAAACGGTTTCATATTCTCCGTTTTTCATTTGAGTTTTAAAGGATTTTATTTTATCTTCTATAAGGTGAATTACAACTTCAGTATCTGTTTCGGACTTAAATTTATGACCTGTTTTAAGAAGTTTTTCTTTAAGCTCGGTATAATTCTCAATTATGCCATTGTGAACAAGAACAATTTCGCCTTTACAATCGGTATGAGGATGAGCATTATCTTCGGAAGGAATACCATGAGTGGCCCATCTTGTATGCGCTATGCCTACAATACCGACAACGGGTTTTTTTTCAATAGCCTCTTCAAGTAAGCCGACTCGTCCGCTTACTCTTCTTAAAGAAAGTTTATCTTCATTAATTGTGGCAATACCACAAGAATCATAACCTCTATACTCAAGCCGATTAAGCCCGTCTATAAGAAAACCGGAAGCTTTTTTTTCGCCTATATATCCAACAATTCCACACATAATGTTTTACTCCGTAAAACAGAGGTCACCCTCCTTCGCTAAAGATACGGAAGGGCACGCAAGAAACGGAAAACTAAAGTTTAAAATTCAAAACACCTATACCAACTTACGCAAAAGTTTTGGCCGCTACTTGTTGCCTCTGCGCCTAATTGCCTTTGTGCCTTTTTTACTTATTGAATAGCTCTTTTCATTTCGGAAACGGCAGCTTTAAGTCCCACAAAAACCGCTCTTGAAATAACGGAAAAACCTATATTTAAATAATCCATGCCTTCAATTCTAGCTATGGAAGCCGCATTATAATAATCCAAACCATGTCCGGCATGAAGGCCTAATTGTAATTCTTTAGCTAAATAAGCCGCAAGCTGAATTTTTTCAAGCTCTTTAACCTGAAGTTTCTTTCCCCAACTTTCGGAATAAGTATTGGTGCAAAGCTCTACGGCATCAGCGCCTAAATTATGCGCCATTCTAATATCCTGTGGCTCGGGATATACAAAATAACTTACCTCTATACCGGCTTTGGAAAGTGATTGTGTTATTCTTTTAATTTCAGCGCCTTTGGCTTTAAGCTTCAAACCACCGCGGGTGGTAACTTCATCTTCAAATTCAGGAACAAGACATACGGAATCAGGACGGTATTTTAAAGCTATTTTTTCCATTTCCTTGGTAGCAGCCATTTCAAGGTGAAGGATGCCTTTAACATTCTCACGCACATTCGCAATATCGGCATCTTTAATATGCCGTCTGTCATGGCGCAAATGCATAACTATCATATCACCGCCGGAATTAAGAACTACTCTCGCCGCTTCAAGAGGATCGGGATTTTTACCTTGTCTTCCTTCCCTTAAAGTCGCTATGTGATCAATATTAATTCCTAATTTTATATTTCTCATCAAATTTTCCTCCGTATTTTTTGTAATGTTCCATTATGGTGTCTGCGATTTCCTTCACAAAATCTTCTCTCTCGCCCTCAACTAATAATCTTAGTAAAGGTTCAGTTCCCGAATATCTGATAAATATCCTGCCATTGCCGGCAAGCTTATCTTCCATTTCTTTTATCTTGGAATTAAAACCCTCAATTTCATCAAAAGGAGTTTTGTATTCCACTTTATGCGAAACTATAAATTGAGGATATCTATTCCAGTGTTTCTTAAAATAGCTAAAAGTTTTTCCCGTATCTCGGACCATGGCTAATATCTGTATAGCGGTTAATATACCATCGCCGGTAGGCGCGAATTCTCTTAAAATAATATGACCGCTGGTCTCTCCGCCTATTTTTAAATCTTCTTTTTCCATGGCTTCCGTGACATTCTTATCGCCAACCGCCACTTGCTTAACTTCAACTCCCGTCTCATTGAAATACTTTATAATCCCGCAATTGGACATGAAAGTAAGAACCACTTTATTATTTGTCAGGCGGCCCCTCTCAAGCATATACGGAGCGGCTATTGAAATCAAATCATCCCCGTCCAGAATATTGCCCAATTCATCTGAAAAGATGCATCTATCGGCATCTCCATCGAAACTTATACCGCAGAATGCTCCAAAATCCATTGTTTCTTTCAGCATGGCTTCATTATGAAGGGCGCCAAAACCCAAATTTATATTCTTACCGTCCGGCTTATCACCTATAACTTTAATATCGGCGCCAAGCTCCCTAAAAATTGTAGGCGCTATATTAAAAGAGGCGCCATTGGCGCAATCCAAAGCTATCTTACAGCCTTTAAGATTAAAATCTTTTGGTAATGTGCTTTTGACAAAATCTATATAATCACGAGAATAGTCAATTTTTTCAATATTTATTTCTGACGGTTTAATATCAATTTTTTCCGGGCCCAAAAGCATTTCTTCTATTCTGCGCTCAGCATCATCCGTTAATTTCAAACCCTCGCTTGAGAAAAACTTAATACCGTTAAATTCGGGTGGATTATGACTGGCGGATATAACTATGCCGAAATTGGCCTTTTCTCTTTTGACCAAATATGAAACGGCCGGAGTAGTTGTAATACCCAAATCTATAATTTTAAAACCATTGGCGTTAATTCCCTCGGCAAGAGCTTTCTTTATAATTTCGCCCGATTCCCTTGAATCCATGCCGATTAAAACAGTTCTGTCTTCCTTGGAGCATAAAGGAGAATGCCCAATGATATAGGAAGCCGCATAGCCTATCTTTTTCAAAAAATCCACGGTAAAAGGATATTCCCAAGTTAAGCCTCTTATGCCGTCAGTTCCAAATAATTTTTTCATTTCGAAGTTGTTCCTTATCTTAATATATTATAATTTTATATTATATCATTATAATAAATAGTGAACAGTGAGTAGATAGCAAGAGACTTGCCCTCCGAAGCTTTAGCGAAGGATGGGGCAGAAACGGACATAAAACAAAATGAGCGAGTTTTTTGTATATTTAATAGTAAGCGAAAAAAACGGTTCAATTTATACAGGCTGTACAAATGATTTAGAACGAAGACTAATTGAGCATAATTCAGGATTATCGCCATATACAAAAACAAAATGTCCATGGTCTTTAAAATGGCATTCTGTATTTCCTGACAAAGAAAAGGCTTACGATTTTGAAAGATATTTAAAAACATCTTCGGGAAAAGCTTTCGCAAATAAAAGACTTATCTCAAGAAAATAGAAGATGGACATGTTTTGCTGTAAATTATAAAGTAAAAAGAAGGACGTGTCTCATCCTTCGCACAAAAGTGCTATGGATGATAAACTTCGTAGCCCGAAAAGATTAGAAGATGGATTTATCCGTAAGACTCAAAGAAAGAAGATGGACGTGTCCATCGTAACGCAGTGAAGATGGAGAGGTGTGTGAGCGGTTGAAACAGCAGGTCTCGAAAACCTGTAGGGGTAACACCCTCGAGGGTTCGAATCCCTCCCTCTCCGCCATCCTTCGCCAAGGCTATGGAATGGCAACAATTTATCATTAAACATGGTCTTGGCAAAGGATGGTGCATAGATGGAGACAGGCACTCCGTAACTTTAGTGAAGGATGCCCTCCCTCGAAAACAGTCCTTTCGATAGCCCAGACTTCAAGATAGCAACTCGAGAACTGGCCGTTTGATACGCATAGTGCTTGATACGGCACTGGCACAGCCTTGTGTCCGTAGTAAACCTCTGAAAGCCCAGTCCACCCTGCTCCGAAGCTTTAATTGAAATAAACTCGGGTGTCCGTAGTAAGACTCTGAGTGCGAAGTCTACGCCGCTGGTTTTATTAAAATCCAGTTGCCAAAATAATAAACAAATGGAGATCAGTATGCGAAAATTGATGAAAAAAATAAAATTATCTATACGCCCTGCGCAAAAAAAAGATGTTCCAAAGCTTGCAGAATTTTTTACGAAAGCCATAAAACTGATGGGCAAAATGAGTCCGCGAGGGTTTGGAAAAACCCTTAAAAACCCCCCCTGCAAAAAAAAAGAAGAGCAACGAGTTATTGCAGAACTCAAAGACAAAAATCAGATAACTTTTGTCGCATCAAATAATGGCAATCTTGCGGGATACATAACCGGCTGCGTTGAAAAATATTCCGATGACATGCTAACCGCGCCTTACCTTACAATCGCCTATATTTATGTTGATGACAAATACAGATTGCAAGGAATAGCGAAGGATTTAATGAAACGACTTGCAATGTGGGGCGAAAAGAAAGGAATCAAAACAATGGAACTTACCGTATGGAGCAATAACGAATCGGCAAAAGCTTTGTTCAAAAATTCAGGTTATACACCCTTACAAATCAGGATGGCAATGAAAATCGACTCCCCTATCTCATCTCCAAGGAAAAATGAATAACACCCTCGAGGGTTCGAATCCTTTCCTCTCCGAAGACTTGATAAAACCCCGTTTTTAAACGGGGTTTTTGCTTTTCAAGGCTGAGGAGAGGGAGGGATTCGAAGCGCAGCGAACGCCGAGTGTATAACGAGGAAAAGGCTATGCCGACAATGAAACGAGGGAGGAGTGGACTGGGCTATCGAAAGGACTGCTTTGGACACCTGTTATTTTTGCAAAGCAAAATATAACCGCGTCTACGCAATGAACTCTGTGAATATAGTAGGCGAATCCCTCCCTCATAAAACAATATTTATGCTAATTATAGTCTGTAGACCTATAGTTAGCATTTTATTAGACTTCCCTTATGAAAAATAAAATTTTAATTGGCTTTTCAAAAAGAATAAAAACTGAGCGATTAAAACAAGGGTTATCTCAAGAAGAGCTAGCAGAAAAAGCTGGCGTCCATAGAACTTACATTGGAATGATTGAACGTGCGGAAAAGAATATTACTTTAAAAAATATAGAAAAAATTAGTCTCGCCTTGAAAATAAAATTATCGGATTTATTTAATGGCTTATAAAAACCTTATAGAAGATAAAATAATTTCGTATAGAGATATGTGTGCAGCAGAAAAGGAGCAAGCCCTGCAAAGAGGAATGAATTTTCGCTTGAACCCTAAGTATTCAGTTATACTAATGTCACAAAAAACTAATGCCCCCTATCATGACAAAATAATGAGCGATGGCATCACAATAAAATATGAAGGACATGATGAACCAAAACAACCAAAAAAAATTATTGACCCTAAAATTATTGACCAACCCCAATTTACAAAAAATGGAAATTTGACTCAAAATGGCAAATTCATAAAAGCTATTAAGGAATACAAAAATAAAACCAATAAACCTGAGATAGTAAAAGCTTATGAAAAAATTCTTTCAGGAGTATGGTCATTAAAAGGCTTCTTTGACTTAGTTGACTATAAAACACACCATGATGGCAAAAGAAGTGTGTTTATTTTTATTTTACGACTATCAAAATACCAAAACATTAAACACTCAAAAAGCATAGACATAAAACACACTCGCCTGATACCTTCCGAGGTAAAAAAGGAAGTTTGGAAAAGAGACAAAGGACAATGTGTTCTTTGTGGCTCAAAGAAAAATCTTCATTTTGACCATGACTTACCTTTTTCAAAGGGCGGTACAAGCTTGACCAAAAAAAATATCAAACTACTTTGTGCCAAATGCAATCTTAAAAAATCTAATAAAATTGAATAAAGAATTTCCTTTTGTCAGCCCTGTGGATTATTCGAATTTATCGTGAATAGGGCGGACACTTTACACAATAATTAAAGAAGAGAATAAAGCAAAGATTTTGCGGCGAACGATATTGGGTTTTTGGCTTAGGATTTGGTCGTTCGCAGAGCTTTCGACACCTTATGTGGCATAACCACCTTGTTTGTAGCTCCTTCCACTATGAACAGTGGGTGGACTACACCGCTTCTGAGTTTTGCTACGGACACAACTGCATGTTTGAAGGCAAAAGCTATGCCTTTTGCTTGAGTTCCGGAGCTGGCGGAAAAACTGAAGGGCACACAATTATAAAACCCACAGCAACTGCGTAAAACTTTGCCTCATTCACTGCAGTTTCTAAATTAATACAAAAAACATGATGAAGGATTAAAAACTTCGCTTTACCTTAATTAGGGCGGGCGGGATATCTCTCACAACTATAAAATCAAGAGAATAAGACAAATATTTTACTAGATATACTTAAAATTACTCCTCTTTAAAACACAATTTTACCTGGATTGAGGTATTTTACATTTTACCTAGAATCTAGGGGATTGACAATTTACCTGTAATTCAGGTATACTTTGTCTATGAAAATTCATATCCCAAATAGTGCGTGGATAGGCAATATTAACAGGGTTTTAGAAAGTTTTAGTACTGCGGAACCTGAAAAGCTGGAAATAACAGCAAACAACAAATGGATATCCGTTCATCCGGTGGTATTGGCGATGATTACAGCTCTTGGCTTAACGATAGAAAGTTCCAATATAAAATGTGAAAAATTTGAAGCAAGATCAAGCCACTATTTCCAACGAATGGGCCTATTTAAACTTCTTGGCATCGAATCAGGCATTAGCATAACAGAACATGAATCAGCGGGAAGATTCATCCCTTTAACTCAAATTAAGACCTCTCAAGAATTAACCGATTTTTTAACTGAAATGATTCCTCTTTTACATCTGGAAGCCAAACCCGCGGAATCAATAAGACATATTATGGCGGAATTAGTCAGAAACGTACTGGAACATTCCGAATCGAAAAATGGAGCGATTTTATGCGCTCAATATTATGAAAAAAGCAATATTATAAGACTAGGAATTGTTGATACGGGAATTGGCATCAAAAAAACAATAAGCTGTTCACATCCGGCCGACACAGATCTAAAGGCTATAAAACTGGCATTAACACCCGGAATAACAGGAACGACAAAAAGAGAGGGAGGAACGGAACTTAACGCTGGAGCCGGATTATTTCTTATTAAATCAATCGCAAGCGTGAACCGTGATTTTTTTATGATTTACAGCGGTAAGGCGATGTATAAATTATTAAAACGAGATAGTAAACGAATAAAATTACACGCCAATCCCCTTGAAGACAAATGTTCAACGGTAGAAAACCTTCCTTACTGGAATGGAACTATCGTGGGAATTGATATTTCTCTGGAGAAAACGGAAGAATTAAGTGTTTTACTGGATTTTATCAGAACAACTTACACTAAAGCCATAAAAGAAAGAAAAAAAGCTAAGTATAAAAAGGCGAGGTTTATATAATCAAAACTATGACACATATAAAATTAAGAAAATCAGTGGGAAGCTTTGCCGAAAACAAAGACATAGCGCGAAACATCAGATTAAAGCAAATAATTCCTTTACTGGAAAAAAATGAAGAAATAACATTGGATTTTGAAAATATCGATTCAGCCACTCAATCATTCATTCATGCGCTTATCAGTGATTTATTCAGAAAATATGGAAATGAAATTTTAGATAAAATCAGTTTTAAATCTTGCAATGAAACAGTTAAAAAAATAATAAACATTGTCATTAGCTATATGCAAGAAAGCGAATAATCACTTCTTTGATTTTTAATATCAAAAAAACAACAACCTCTATAAGAACCTCCTTATTTCCAGGGTAATTCGGATGTGCCTTAATTAGGGTTGGGCGGGACACTCTTCACATATTATAAAAACAAGAAAAGGCTGTGAATTTGCTAAGGAGCGATTTCTCGAGTTGTTATCTTGTAGTGATTTATTATGTATTTTTATTTTCACCCCACGGGTTTCTTGCGAGAAAACTATGTTCTGCCGTATCAAGCACTATGTGCGTCAAACGGCGAAACCATATTTAACCAACCCACGAGGTAAAAACACCCTCTAAATTAATACAAAAAACATGATGAAGGATTAAAAACTTCAGCTTTTTGCAAGCTCATCCTTCAGCATTTTATATATTTCAACGGTAGCTTTAACTAAATCCTCTTTTTTAAGCCCCTGACTCGGCGGACGCATCGTCACAAGGTTTGAAGCGGCTAACATAATTAGTGAATCGGAATCTTTAATATCCATACTATCCTCCTTAAAACTTCTGACTAAAGAATACATCTTTATCTAACTCTTTTCAAACAGAATTATTTACTATAATTTCTTCTAAATGGAACTCTCAAAAAACACCCCTGAAAACATTAAATGTCCTTACTGCGGAGCGGATAATAGCTTGGAAAGTGAATTCTGCACGCTTTGCTACAAAGACCTGCATATTCCAAAAGAAACCCGCAATGAATCAAAGCTTAAAAAAGCGGTAAACAAAAAATTAAATCTTAAAAGTTCCCCAAAGGGTACTGAAGAAAAAGACTCAAAAAACTTTTGGATAAGAATGGCAATAATTGCGGGGCTTTTCATTTTTTATACCCAATGGCTTAGGAAAGAATATTATTTTTCATTTCTTGACTATGCAAATCTGGCTTTTCACGAACCGGGGCATCTTATTTTCGCGCCTTTCGGACACTTTCTAATGATGGCCGGAGGAACAATAACTCAACTTCTAGTTCCATCATTATGCCTTTTCCATTTCAAGCGCAGAGGGTCCAATCTTGGCTGGCAATTATGCCTTTTCTGGATAGGACAGAATTTTTTAAACATAGGCATTTACGCAGGAGATGCCATAAGACAATCTTTACCATTAGTCGCCGGAGGCGTGCATGACTGGACCTATCTTTTGACAACAATGAGATTAATAGCTCACACCCATTTTATAGGTAAATTAATTTTCTTTTTAGGCTCAGCTATAATTTTTATAAGCTTTTTCTTCATGGCCCGCGATGCAATGCAATATAAACCACTAAAACTCCGTTAAATTAAGTATACCATTACATTAATAAAAGATAATCTTTGCTAAAATTGAGGAATACATTACTTAAAGGACACCTTATATGAATAAACTGATTTCCTACTTTATAGAAAACAAAATTGTGGTTAATACCGTTATCGCGGTTTTAATAATCCTCGGCCTCTACTCTCTCAAGAACATCCCCAGAGAAGGCATGCCTTCCATAGATTTAAACCAAGTTACCATAAATACCGTATATCCCGGAGCTTCATCTGATGACGTGGAACTCAATGTAACTATTCCAATTGAAGAACAATTATCAGAAGTAGCGGGTATACAGGAAATGACTTCCGTTTCAATTGAAAACAATTCCGCTATTTGGATTCAATTGGACGAATCTTATTCTCCGACGGAAATGCGCGACACCATAACAGATATAAAAGACGCCGTTGACGCTACTCAAGACCTGCCCGAAGATCTCTTGGATGATCCAAAAGTAAAAGAATTAAAAACCGGAGATACACCCATATTAGAGATAGCTCTTTCACATAAAAACAGAAAAAAATTAAAAGCTACGGCAGATAAACTTGAAAAGAAACTGAGAAAAATAGAGCAAGTCGCCGGCATTGATAAAATCGGTTATTACGATAAAGAAATCCACATAGAAGTTGACCCTAAAAAAGCTAATGAATATTATTTTTCTCTACCTGAAATAGTAAGCTCCATAAAAAAAAGAAATCTGCGTTCAACTTCAGGCACTCTTGAATCTTATACGGGTCTAAAAAAAATAGTAGTGCTTAATAAATTTCAAAACCCTAAAGATGTTTCCAGTGTAATACTTAGAAGTAATTTCGAACAAAAAAGAATCAGATTAGACGCTGTGGCAAAGGTTTTTGAAACTGAAAAAGACCATAAAATGATAGTTCGGAATAATGGAAATTACGGCATATCCGTTCTTGTAAGAAAAAAACCAAATTCCGATATAATACGCACGATAGCAAAAGTAAAAAAAGTTGTCGCTAAAAACATAGGAACTGAAGTAAAATATGATTTTTTAAATGATCAATCAAAAACAACCAGAACCAGACTTTCACTTTTAGTAAGCAATGGCTCCATAGGTTTTGTATTTTTGGTTATCTTCCTGTTTATCTTCCTTAATAAGCGCGTAGCTTTTTGGACGGCCTTCGGCATCCCGCTTTGCTTTATAGCTTCATTTGCCTTCTTTCCTATATTTGGAATAACTTTTAGCGCTATTGCTTTAACAGGTCTTATAATTGTTTTGGGTATTGTAGTTGACGATGCCATAATAATGGCGGAGAAAACAGTCTATTACCGAGAAAATGGCATGGAAGCAAAAAAAGCCGCTCTACAAGCCGTCAAAGATATGTCCGTTCCAATTATAACCAGCACACTTACAACCATCCTCGCCTATATCCCCATGTTTTTTATAGGCGGTAGGCCGGGAAAATTCGTACAGGCTGTTCCCTATGTGGTTATTATAATTTTGATTATTTCTCTTTTTGACGCTTTTTTCTTACTGCCAAATCACATCTCTCATGGCAAGACATCTTCCATAACCAAAAAACCTTGGATGATTTCTTTAGAAAATTTTTATGAGCGCATAGCAATTGGAATATTACATAGACGCTATATTTTTTTAGCGGCAGCCTTATTAGTATTGGGTAGTTCCATATTCGGTGCTAAAAAACTCCTAAAATTTCAGATGTTTCCACAATCAAATATAGACACTTTTTATATAAAGATAGCCGCGCCAAAACATTATAGTCTTAAGCAAACCGAAAAATTTGCCAAGAAAGTTGAAAAAATTATCTCATCACTTCCAAAAAAAGAACTTCAATCTTTTACCACTCGAGTAGGACACCATTCAACTTCAAAAACTAAAAATTACGGCGACCATGAAAATTGGTCTATTACCAATGTATTTTTAACACCCGATTCCGAAAGAAAAAGAACCGCGGGAAAAATAATCAACTCTTTAAAAAAGAAGCTAAAATTTCCAAAAGGCACCTCGATTATAATCGACAGAAAAAAAGTAGGCCCCATCGGAGACAAGCCTATTACAATTCATTTAAGTTCCAATAATAAAGGAACACTTCTTAAAGCTGAGAAGAAAACAATTGATTTTCTTAAGAAAATGAAATCTATGGGAGTCAGTGAAATTGACAGTAGTAGGAAACAAGGCAAGGAAGAAATAATCATTGATATAGATCACCCTAAGATGGCCTCCCTTGGCATATCTACGGAAGATGTGGCCAGAACTCTTAAAATAGCCTATGATGGAGAACTCGTAACATCTCTTCAAACTCTGGATAAAAAAATAGAATACAGAGTTTTGTTAAATGAAAAAAGCAGAAAACGCGCGGATTTAATTAAAAATTTAAGTGTTAAAAACATGTCGGGTTCTTTAGTTAAACTCGGCACATTTATAAGCTTTTCAAATCAACCTTCAGACCTTGAAATTTATCGAAGAAACGGTATTCGCAGCATAAATGTAACTGGAGAAGTAAAACCAAAAATACTTACCGCCATGGAAGCGGCCAAATATATAGATAAAAATCTAATAAAAGAATGGAATATTCCCGATAACCTTGATGTTGAAATAGGCGGAGAAGCTCAAAAATCAAAAGAAATAATGAAAGATGTCGGCATAGCAATTATAATATCTATTGTATTCATATTTTTCACCCTTGCCGTTTCATTGAATTCATGGTTTCAGCCATTTATTATAATGTCAGCCATACCTTTCAGTATAATTGGAGTAATCTTTGCGCTTATAACTCACGGCCAAAATATTTCGATGTTCGTCTTACTTGCGGTAATAGGTTTAACAGGCGTTATAGTAAATGACTCTATAGTTATGGTAGATGTTTTAAATAAAAACCCGAGCGATAAAAAAGCTTCGATAGAAGAGAAACTAAAACAAATTTCCGCTATGGCAAAAACAAGACTCCGTCCAATATTATTAACCACCATAACGACGCTGTCGGGACTTATGCCAATGGCTTATGGTCTTGGCGGCTATGAGAAGATGATTTCACCGCTTTCTCTGGCTTTTGCTTGGGGATTATTATTCGCGACTTTAATAACTTTATTTTTAGTGCCCGCGCTCTATGCCATAATAAATGATTTTGAAAGCAATTAAGATAAGCATTACCTGCAATGTCTTTTTTTAAGACGTTTTTCTACACCCTCATAACTGAAATGTTTTTCCAGAACAACGGAAAACGGATAACGGTCTTTAATCATCAACATTTGCATTACAAGATGATATTTATAGAGTTCCGGCCAAACTTTATCCGTTTTACTTTTACATATTTCAGAAGGTTCAAAATATCCTGTTTCGCCGGCAACATATTCGCCATAGCCAATCAATTTCCAATTGGAAGTGACTATATATTTTAAAGCTTTAAGACTCTGTCTTATAATATCCCATGTGGCGGCGCTAGTCATAATAATATCTAAATCTCTAATACTTTCTTCACCGCAATTTTTACAATTAGTTTTATTTTTTTTAAAATCAGCTGAAACTAAAAAAATATTTCCCAAAGGAGAAACATAAGAGTAACCTTCTCCTTGAAACGCGGTTAAAAAAGAATATTGCCCCACATCTTTCACAATATAGAAACGATATTTAAAATCGGGATTAAAAAATTCAGTTTTGGATATTTTTTCATAAACCTTATCTAAAACGCCTTCAATATTACCTTCTACGGCTTCATGGGTATAAACCTTAAAATTTTTATATTCATAATTATTATCAAAAAACAGTCCCGGGTACGAAAGAATAATTCCATATATTATAGCCATAGCTATCACGGTATAAGTTAAATATTTAAACATGTTTCCCCCTTTCTATTACTTCCAAAGCCATTAAAACATCATCAGTCCAAACACCTTGCGCGCCTTGCTCGCAGAACCATTCAATTTCTTCGGGCGTATTGGCGACTCCGCCACTTACAAAAATATTAAGTTTCCTCGCCTTTTGAATTTGTTTTTTTAAATCGGAAAATTTTGTAAATACTGAAAATAATGATTTGGCTCCCGGCCAATCAACCCAACCGAGACAAACGGAATTAGCTTTTGCTTTCTGAGCGGTATGAATAATTTTTGTAGGCAATAGCGGCATAATTGATATGCCTATTTCAGGAGAAATTTCTTTAGCTCTTTTTAATATGTGTTTTTTATTTGAGAAAGCCAGAATATAAGATCGCTTGGTAAGACCAGCTTCTTTTATTTTTTTAACCAAACGGTCTACATCATCAATATTATCAAAGCATATTTCAAAGAAACACAGTTTTCCCTCTTTTTTTATAAGCAGTTTTAAAATATCATCCAAATGAGCTATGGGCTCTTGCCCGGAAACCTCAAGATGCCTTAATTGCGCGTATTTTGTTTTCACTATATGCCAATTCACGCCTACAAGACGCTCAGTGGTTGCATCGTGGAAAGCTATAAATTCTCCGTCAGCTGTAACCCTAATGTCACATTCAATACCATCAGCTCCATTTTCAAAAGCTCGTATGAAAGCTTTCATAGTATTTTCAGGAGCGTTCAACAATGCTCCTCTGTGAGCTAAAACAAGCGGTTTATTTGCCATATACAAGATTATACATTAAAATAAACTTCCACGGGTTTACACCCGTGGTATTCACCAATTCGAACTTCGTTCGCGCGCATGCTACGCGGGCTATCCATCTACCGACTTACGCCGGTAGTATTTCGAATGTATAATAAAAAAGCCCCCTCCCAATTGGAAGGGGGCATAGTTTATACTTATCACTCTATTGTCAGAGTTTGAGTTTTTACTTCTTTTGCTTTGGGCACAAGTATTTTAAGCACCCCTTTCTCATAACTTGCCTTAACGTCTTCCGATCTTAAATCAAAGGGCAGCTTAACACTTCTACGGAAATATCCATAAGACTACTAATAATTAAGAACGGCGGGATAAGAAAATTCCTATCCCACCGAAAATAGCTAATTTACACTAAGACTTACCTATATATATGACCCGACTCAATCGAGATATAAGTTATCGGAGGAGTATGTTTTTTTAAAAGCTTCCTCGTAGCTGAATTCAACTTACGAAACACTTGCGCGGTAACAGCTAAGCCTTGTGAAGCCGTCAATGCGGCAATACTAACCGTCTCCCCGTAAACATCAAAACGTTTATCTGATTTAGGACCGATCAAACCACAGACCACAGGTCCAAAATGAGCCTTAATTACATGCCTCATAGGAATACTGCGTTCCTTAAGCCAATTATCACCACTATCTTTTAATGATTTTATGGCAACTAGAGCTTCATCAACATTATCTTCAGAGAACACGAATAATATG
Source organism: uncultured Elusimicrobiaceae bacterium (assembly GCA_964534135.1). GTDB lineage: Bacteria > Elusimicrobiota > Elusimicrobia > Elusimicrobiales > UBA9959 > JAKLQJ01. The sequence goes on from CAZHQC010000014.1 coordinate 28,509, forward strand.
GAATCTCCTATATACTTAACTACCTTGCCGCCTGAAGCCTCTATTATCTTTCCCGAAAATTCCGTATATTCAGACATTATTTGGAATAATTCATCATCTGTTTTACTCCGTGAATACCGAGAAAATCCGCTCAAGTCGGAAAATACTACTAATAACTCTTTTTTAGTGGGTTTATTTATATTGTTGAGGTTTTGCATATTACTCTCCTTTTCGTTTTTTCTTTTATAGACGGCCCGTACGTCCGACAGTAGACTAAAGAATCGTCGGCCCTTGCGTCCGACAGTTTTTTTGTGCAAAATTATTATAGCAAATTATACTTGTTTATAAAATTGAACACTCACTAAGAAAGCTAGAAATTATACTTTTAAAATTTTGTATAATTGGTTTAAGATGGATGTATCCTTCGTAGCTCGAAGGATGAAGAAGGAAGGGTGTCTGGGTGGACTGGGCTTTCAAAGGTTTGCTTTGGACACAAGGCAATGCCAGGTTGGCTATGCCACCGCCGCCTGCCCTCGCATTTTAGATTCCTCTGGAATTTGCAGAGGGTATCAAACGCTATGCGTATCATACGGCCAAGTTCTCGAGTTGCTTTCTTGCATAGCGGATCGAGGACACACAAAGAGTGTTTAATAAATTTAAGGAAGGGTGTCCGAGCGGTTTAAGGAGCCGGTCTTGAAAACCGGTAAAGTCTTAATGGCTTTCGAGGGTTCGAATCCCTCCCCTTCCGCCAAATTTTATTTTTATTGTTTTTAATAGGGAAATAATCTTAAACATTTATATGGCAAAAATAAAACGCAATTGGGATTTAATCTCAAAACAAAAAAGAGAAGAATGCATCAGTAAAACAATTGATTTCTTTCAAACAGAAAGGGACGAAGAGATTGGAATGATTGCCGCAGAAACCATCCTAGATCATTTTTTGCAAACAGCGGGAATACAACTTTATAATAAGGGCATAGAAGATTCCATAAGCGTTTTACATGACCGCTTTGAAGGCCTGGAATTAGACATTGACCTTTTAAAAAAATAATTTAACGAAAATTCTCACCCTAGAATAAAGCCTCACACTCTATTTATTATTCAGAAAATTAAGGATTTTACTTCGGAGAGTTACTACTCTTTTTCCATTTCAGCTATTTTCTTATTAATAGTAGCATTATGGTCTTCGGTTTCTCTCACTATGGCAGAAACAAGAGTATTATATTCAATATCATTTGTGGTTAGAAAATCTTTATATTTTGACTCAAGAACAGATCTTTCCATATCCTTTATTAAATACAGTGCTTTCTTCTGATCAAGTTCTCCCTTTACAACTCTTTCTTTTGTGTTGTTTATACTTTTAATAAAGTTTCTTATAGCCACTTCATTTGACGGCCTGTTTAAGCTAAATTTTTCATGTTTTGAAGAAACTATACCGGTCATTCTTATCATATTAAGGGAATGTCTATCTTCCGCTTCACTAATCTCATTCCAAAAGGCCGCATTTGACGGCCATTTTTCAGCGCAAGCTTTATAAAGATCGCGCAAAGCCACTTCAACATCACTCATGGCATTTAAAACATCTAAAACATAAATCAAATCAAGTGTAGGCATAATCTAAATATACAAAAGAAAGCACCCTAAGTTCAAACTATAATCTAAAATTAGGTCGTTCGCATAGCCACCGACACCTGATGAAACATAGTTTCAAAATTTGTAAACTTTATAAAACCAATGAAGAAAATATCCTTAATCATACTAATATGCTTATTACCATTGATGGCATTTGGTCAAACAAATTGCCCCTTGGGGCAAACTGAATGCAATACTCCTTGCGCTAATTATATTGACGAAAATGAGGACGACGAATGTGACTTTATTCAATCGAAATCTGAAAAGAAAGAGATTTTACCTGCACTAAAAAAAGAAATTACGATTCAAAAAAAACAAACCGTAAAAGCAGCGATTACTCCCAAAAAAATCATTGAACCCGTAAAAATCACGCCCCCTAAAACAATTTACAAAAAAAAATCTTACCACCTTTTTCCAATATCGGTATCTTTACTCTTTCTATATATAATCACCATAATCCTCTACAAGAAAAAAATGATAGAACCAAGAACTCACTTTAAGTTCTGGAACTTAGCCCTATTACTCACTTTCTTAATATCAGCTCTATTTGGAATTTTATTGGTTATTATGATAAATTACGGTCTAAGATTTAAACTGCCCTTCAATATCCTTTTATGGCATACGGAAGCCGGCATAGCCATGTTTATGATATCTCTATTTCACATACATTGGCATTGGCGCTACTTAAAAAACATTTTTAAAATCCAGAAATAACAAAAAAAGGTACCTGGTACCTTTTGGAAGAATTTCTTTATTGGAATTTTGACTCTAAGACTCCGCGACTCTCAAACCCTTAGCCTCTATTATACGTAAGGACAGGCCACAAAATGGCCGGGGGATTTCTCTTTTAATTCCGGAATATTCTCGGCGCATTCATCACGCGCCACAGGACATCTTGTTCTAAAACCACAGCCTGAGGGTTTAGCCAATGGGCTTGGCACGTCTCCGGTAAGAATTATTCTCTCCCGTTTTTGAAAGGAAGGGTCGGGATGAGGAACGGCGGATAAAAGAGCTTTTGAATAGGGATGAAGAGGAGCCTCATTGATCTCTTGGCTTGTGCCTATTTCAACCATATTTCCAAGATACATAACCGCTATCCTATCTGAAATATGTTCAACTACTGAAAGATCATGCGCTATAAAAAGATAAGTTAATTTAAATTCATCCTGCAAATCCTGAAGAAGATTTATCACCTGGGCTTGAATTGAAACATCTAAAGCTGAAACAGGCTCATCGGCTATTATAAATTTGGGATTTGTGGCTAAGGCTCTGGCAACTCCGATTCTTTGACGCTGACCGCCTGAGAATTCATGAGGATATCTTGTAGCTTGTTCGCCGCGTAATCCCACTTTCTCGAGTAGCCATGCCACCCTTTCTTCTCTCTCTTTTTTTGTAAATTCCTTATTATGAATGAGAAGAGGTTCTTCTATAATGGCGCCAACAGACATACGGGGATTTAAAGAGGAATAGGGATCCTGAAAAATCATCTGAATATCCGATCTAAAAGGACGCATATCTGAACGACTTAAATTGGCTATATTTACTTTCTCGCCTTTTTCATTGGGAAATTTTATTTCGCCGGAAGTGGATTTAACAAGATTTATAAGAGCTTTTCCTACTGTTGTTTTTCCGCAACCGGACTCTCCCACAAGGCCCAAGGTTTCTCCCTCTTTCAAAGAAAATGAAACTCCGTCAACAGCCTTAACATCGCCTATCTTTTTAAAAAAAAGCCCGCCATGTATGGGAAAATGAACTTTTAAATTTGAAATATCTATTAAATTTTCTTTATTCATTATTTTTTCTACCACTTACTTCTTTATAGCAGAGCAAGCTCTGCGACTACAATCTGCTTTCTGCTTACTTTTTCTTACTATGCAGCCAACATCTCACTTTCCGGCCCGGCCCAATATCTTCAAGTTCAGGCTCTTTTTCGCGGCAAATATCCATTGCCTTATCACAACGATTATTAAATTTACAACCTTTAGGAAAATCCATAATACTTGGCACCATGCCTTCTATAGTAGGCAAACGCTTTTGGCCCTTATTTCCAAAACCCGGAAGCGATTTCAAAAGACCTACTGTATAAGGATGTAAAGGATCGGAAAACAAAGGTTTAATATCCGATATTTCCTGTATTTTTCCGCCATACATTACAGCCACTCTCTGACAGGTTTCAGCTACAACTGCCAAATCATGAGTAATCAAAAGCATGGCCGCATCATGAGTTTTCTTTTTTACTTTAAGCATTAATTCCAAAATCTGAGCCTGAATGGTAACATCTAAGGCCGTAGTGGGTTCATCCGCTATTAAAAGAGCAGGATTACATGAAAGGGCCATAGCTATCATAACTCTTTGTCTCATGCCGCCTGAAAATTGATGAGGATAATCTTTTAAACGCCTTTTGCCACCCGGTATGCCCACAAGTTCAAGCATTTCAATAGCGCGATTTTCCACTTCATCTTCCGTAATACCTTTCTGATGAAAACGAATGGCTTCTTTAAGCTGCCAGCCAACAGAGAAAACGGGATTTAAGGAAGTCATGGGCTCTTGAAATATCATGGAGATATCTTTACCTCTAACGCCACGCATTTCCTTATTGGATAATTTAAGTAAATCTTTTTCTCTAAAGAGAATTTCTCCCTCCACTATTTCTCCGGGAGGGTTAGGAATAAGGCGAAGTATACTGAGAGCGGTTACGGATTTTCCGCATCCAGACTCTCCCACAAGACCAAAAACTTCATTTTCATTAATATGAAAATCCACGCCATCAACCGCTTTGGCTTTCTTGCCTTCAACATTAAAGTAAGTTTTAAGGCCTTTAATTTCTATAAGTTTTTTTTGTTCTTTAACTTCAGTCATAATATTTATCTTAATCTTGAAAATACTTTAGGGTCAAAAGCTTCACGAACAGCCTCTCCAATCATAACCACGGTAAAAAGTGTAAAAGCAAAAGCTACTGACGGGGCAATAATGAGATGAGGATAATACTTAATATACTGCATGCCCTGTCCCAATAAACTGCCCCAGCTGGGCGTGCCAACCGGCAAACCAAAGCCTAAATAATCGAGTGAAACCAATGAACCTATATAAGCGACAATACCGAAAGGAGCGAAAGTTACAAGGGGCACCAGGGAATTGGGCAAAATATGTTTCATCATAACCGACCATTCGCTAGCGCCCATGGCAATAGCCGCCTGAACATAATCTTTGGCCTTTTCCCTATAAAATTCTCCGCGGATATAGTAAGTAATACCTATCCAACTACGCAAAATTACAAGCATAACCGCTAGCAATAAAAATCCCGGTGACATTATAGAGGCTATTATCATAATTGTAAAAAGAAAAGGAATAGAACCCCATATTTCAATAAATCTCTGAAGAGCAATATCCACCCAACCGCCAAAATAACCCATAACACCGCCGACAACAACGCCCACTGAATAACCTACAAAAGCAACGATCAAAGCAAAGGAAAGCGATATCCTGAAACCATAAAAAAGCTGAGCCAAAACATCCGCGCCCGAATCATCGGTTCCCATAGGATGAGCCAAATAAGGTTTATTGGGCGGTCTTTGAGGCAAGTCCAGAATATGTTCATAAGGAGAATAGGGGTATATAGGCATAATTATCCAAGCCTTGCCACTTGTGAAAATTTCCACATTCTCTCTAATTTTAGATATCTCTTTTTCAATGTCAGAAATTAAAGACTTAATATCATTATAATCGGCTATATCATCTTCATCCGAATATTTATCGGGAACGGGAATATCTCTGAGCTCCGATTTAAAATCTCTTATTTCATCATTTTTAGCTTTTACAGCTTTATTGGCAAAATGAGGATTTTTGCAAGTCTCGGCAAAAAACCGGTAATCCACATTATCACTTCCTATTTGACCAAAGTCCGATTTCTTATCAAAATTATGTATATCCAGAAAAGGCAGCATATGATTGGTCCACTCTTTTAAAGCGGGAAAAGATATATTTCCATCATAACGGATAGCCAAAGGTTTATTGTTTACATAAAGTTCAAGAAAAAGAGAGAGGACAAACAAAGTGGTAATAATTATAAAGGAATAATAGCCTCTTTTTATGGTTTTAAAACGGCGTATTCTTTTTACCCAAATGGGAGTCATTTGCATATTAAAACCAAGTTTTTTTCCAATTTTGATAAAAACCCAAGGAATTAATTTATGCGTAAAAGCATAAGCCATAACTAAAAGAAGAATGATTTCTATTATCTTTATAAACATTAATTACTTTCCAAACCTTATTCTGGGGTCTATAAGAGCCCATATCATATCCGAAAAAATATTACCCGTTAAACGGATAAGCACAAGAAAAACCAAAGTTCCCAAAATTATCGGATAATCCCTTTGAAGTATCGCATTATAACCAAGCAAACCCATGCCCGGAATATTGCAAGTCTTTTCTATTAAAAATGAACCCGCAAATAAAAGTCCAATCGCATGGCCTACGCCGGCAGTAATCGGAATAAGAGAATTTCTCATGGCATGAACAAAAATAACTCTTTTTTCGGACAAACCTTTGGCAAAAG
>CAZHQC010000015.1:0-33959 GCA_964534135.1 uncultured Elusimicrobiaceae bacterium
GTGGACTCAAGCCGGTTATGCCGTAAAAAGCGGCTGACTTTTTCAAGCGGAAGCTTTGTTGCGATAAGTCCGCCCATTTTAACTGCCCGATGGCATTGCCTGGATTGGATTTGAGATATCATTTAAAATTTGATAACCTAGTAATATAACGTATTATTTTTTCAATATACATGCATGTTATTCAGTTGTTCCTAATTAAATCAAAAAACTAGGTTGACTAAAAATGAGTGTAATTGATTATTTTATTTTTACCATCGTATATCTTATTTTTCCAAACAAAGAACGGAGGGTTTATAATGTCTGAAATTGAAATTCGCGATGAAATAACACACTTTGGGAAAAGCCTTATTCAGCACGGGCGATATAATAACAGGCTTTATCTTGTGAAATTGCATAAGGACGATTTTCCCCACATTATTGAAGAGATAAAGGCCTTTGTTAGCGCCAATGAGTATGTGAAAATTATAGCTAAGGTTCCGATCTATGCCCAGCAGGCTTTTCTTGAGGCGGGCTTCGGAGTCAGGGCCTCTGTTCCTGGCTTTTATAACGGGACGGTGGAGATGTGCTTTATGGCCAAGTTCTTTGACCAGATGGGCAAAATCGAAGAAAAGCATGAGGAATTGGATGAAGTTTTGGAAAATGCGCTTGCCGTCATCGGCAAGGATATCGGGAATTTGGATGATAAATTTAAATGCAAAAAGTGCGGACCAGACGATATCGGCCAAATATCCGTCATATACAAAGAGGTTTTTAAGACATACCCCTTTCCCATCGACAATGAAAAATATATTCTTCAAACAATGACGGAAAATATATGGTATTACGGAATTTTCGAAGGAGACAAGCTTGTTGCCGTGTCTTCGGCCGAAATAGATTTTGAGGCGCAAAATGTTGAGATGACGGATTTCGCCACTTTACCCGATTACCGCGGAAACGGTTTTGCCGCTCATTTGCTTAAGTTTATGGAAGAAGGGATGCGTAGAATCGGAATAAAGCTGGCTTATACAGTTGCTCGCGCCATATCACAGGGAATGAACAATACTTTCGCGAAAATAGGCTATCAATTCGACGGTATTTTGCTTAATAATACGAACATTTCAGGCTCAATCGAGAGTATGAATATTTGGCACAAAAATCTTCATCATTATTATTAAGTCACGCTTCGGCATTTTATTAATATACGGTTAAAACCAATAAAAAATGCCCAGGCTATACACTAAGCCGGGCAAAAAGTTCTAGGGATTTAGTATGGGATCTAAATAGAGTAATGTCAATTTATCAAAAAAAGCACCTGTTCCCCAACATAATGCCACTAATCCTACGAAGATTATAGTTATCAAATTCATATATAATCTCTTAACAAACTATTACTTATGGTGGAGGAAGCTGACATGGAATATTTTTTTGGGTGAACGGATATTTTAGATATACCTTAATATCATCGGTAAAACCCCATTCGTCCTTATAACTTAAAGCCTTATCATAATACTCAAGCGCCTTTTCCCTGTCGCCTTTTAAATCATATATATTCCCAAGTCTTACTATGGACCAAACCGCCCAGCGAGGAGCAATATCTTTATCTTTCAAGGTTTCTACCGATTTTAAAAAATATTTTTCCGCTTCATCAAGATTCATTTGAGCAAGATAACTGGTTGCGACCGTAAGATAAGCTCTTGGCAAATAATTTTTTGTATAGATGGTTCTTTTTTCCTCTATAAATTTGAGATACTTAAACCCTTCATCCTGAACTTTTTGGATTTGACCGTCTTCATAAAGAGAAGCTATCAATACAAAATGCATTAAAGGATGCATGGGATATTCCGCCATTAATTCTTCAGACCATTTGACGGAAAGCTTGGGCTTGGAATACTTTCCTTTATATTGAGTATAAATTTCTATTAGAATCAGTTTAGCCGCGGTCTTATTAAAATATCCTTTCTCACTGCAAAGGGTTAAGTATTTTAAACCTTTTTCAGCATTGCCGCTTATAAAAAAAATCTTAGATAAAACTCCAACCACGCCGGGAAGCGTTCCCGCATAATATTCATACATACCGAGGCCAAGATAAGCGTCATAAAGTTCAGGATTAATTTTAATAGCCTTACGCATACTGCGAACAGCTTTTTTTCCGTCAAAATAAGCTTTAATCCATCTATGCTGAGTCACAGCAAGCCTAGCCCTTAAACCATAAATACCGCCCAGACACATATAAGCATTTTCATCTTTTGGATGTTTTTTTAGCCAAGCTTTTCCTATCTTCGCCACATTATCGGTAAGTTTGACATATTCATCATCAAGCTTCGTATTTGATCTCTCTTGCTGATATTCAAATTTTGCCCATGCCGTCATTGCTTTTCCGAAATGCCCAAAAGGATGCTTGGGGTATTTCTTAATAATCGCGTCAACAGCTTTATCCGCTTCTTCAACTCTAATGGCATAAATATCGTCAAAGGCCTTTTTGGTAAGCTTTGCTATTTCATGGGTTAAGGTTTCAGTTGTTATTGCGCCGGATTGAGTATTTTCTTCAGTATCGGAAAGACGATCGGAAATTTTTTCAGTGGCTTGGTCTATTTGTCCTGTTAAAGCATGCGCAACACTTGCAGAAGCATCCTTTTTATCTCTACTCTCAGTGGCAAAACTAAAATTAAAAAAAATCATTCCGAAGATAATTGAACTGAAAATTTTCATCATAATTTTATTGTATCAATACCCATATAATGTTTTAGCGCTTCAGGCACGGTTATGGTGCCGTCCTCATTTTGATAATTTTCAAGAATAGCGGCAAAAGTTCTACCCACCGCAAGCCCACTGCCATTTAAAGTATGGAGATATTCATTTTTTTTATCTTTATTTTTAAACCTGGAATTCATTCTTCTTGCTTGAAAATCCATACATAAAGAACATGATGAGATTTCTCTAAATTTATTTTCTCCCGGCATCCATACTTCCAAATCATATGTCTTTGCCGCGGAAAAACCCAAATCCCCACTGCAAAGTTCTATAACTCTGTAAGGAATTTTCAAAACTCTTAATACTTCTTCGGCATCATTTCTTAATTTCATAAGAGCGTCCATAGAATCTTGGGGCTTCGTCAGCCATACCAGCTCAACTTTATTAAATTGATGATTTCTTATAAGCCCTCTGGTATCCTTGCCATAAGAACCGGCTTCCTGCCTGAAGCAAGATGTAAAAGCCGTATATTTAATCGGCAATTTCTTCTCATCAACTATGGATTCCCTATGAATATTAGTTAAAGGAACTTCAGCGGTCGGGGAAAGATATAAAGGATTGTCTCCCGCCATCTTATATAGATCATCTTCAAACTTAGGTAATTGCCCTGTGCCTATCAATGAATCCTTTTTAATTAAAAATGGCGGCATTATTTCCAGATAATCATTTTCAACGGTATGAATATCAAGCATCAGCTTAATTATCGCTCTTTCGAGTTTGGCGCCCGCGCCCTTTAAAAGGGCAAATCTGGAGCCGGACAAGACAGAAGCGGTTTCAAAATCAAGTATATCCAAACCCTCTCCCAAAGCATGATGGTCCAAGGGCTTGAAATTAAAATCCTTTTTATAAGTCAAATCTTCACTGATAAGCTTATTGTCCTGCTCACTTTCCCCACTGGGAACACTTTCATGAGGCAGGTTCGGCACAATAAGAGAAAGATGTTTCATCTCTTTTTCAAGTTCTGTAAGCCCCTCTTCTTTAGATTTCATAATATCCTTGATTTTATTAGCTTCATCAAGAACAGTTTGCGCCTCTTCATCTTTTTTTGCAATTTTTAAATCTTTAATTTTTTTGGTAATCTCATTTCTTTCCGAGCGCAAAGCTTCTATCTCGGTTAAAATAGCGCGGTAAAAACTATCTTTCTCCATTAAAGCCTCAAAAACTTCAAGAGCCTTTTTTCCTCTTCTTTGAATGGCATTTTTTGATTTTTCAGGATTTTTGCGAATAAATTTAAGGTCAAGCATTATAAATTCCTGTTATGGTTTTTGTTCACAATCATGCTGTTTGGCGCTTATCAAGGATTGATGAATATTTTTATTTAAATCATCGCCTTTTCTCGGTTCAATCATTATTTCTATGCCAATGGCATCTATCCAAAAGCCATTATTTCTAAGTTTTTTTAATTCCTTATTTATGCCTGTATTTATAATTTTCACCATTTGTAAAGAATCAGGCTTTATCTTGGAAATTCGAACTTCTTCAACATGGAAAGGCACGGACCAAATGGTCGTATCGTCAATTGATTTCAGTTTTACTATTTTAAACTTAAGCGCATATCTTAAAACCAGACCTTCAACGACTTCACTACCTTTATTATTGACAGAAATAAGAATCCGGATTTTTTCATTGATTTTACCTTCAGGTTTTATTGAAACTTCTTTTATCTTCACGAAAGGCAAACGTTTTGCACCGGCAGCTTTTGAAATTTGCCAATTAACGTCTTCTATCGTAATTTGAGAATACAAACCCGAAAAACATAGACAAATCAAAAGAGCGCAATTTGCTATATTTCTAAATATTTTTTTTCGTATCATTTTAATCCCGATTTTTATTGTAATCATAAAGCCCCGCTCAAGGCGGGGCTTTAATTTAAAAACTTAATTCAAAACCCTTAGCAGCAAATGCACTCCGGGTTTTTTTCCATTCCCGCGACTTTTTTCTTAAGCATAGGAACAGCTGTTAATTTTTCCCATTCAAAATCGGCATCACTTCTGCCAAAATGTCCATAAGCGGCTGTTTTTCTGAATATCGGCCTTCTTAATTTAAGATTCTTAATGATAGCGGCGGGAGTCAAGTCAAAATTCTTGACTATAAGATCCGCGATATCCAAATCACAAATTATACCGGTCCCGTGAGTATGAACAAAAAGTCCCACAGGCTTAGCAACACCTATAGCATAAGCCATTTGTATGGTGCATTTGTCCGCTATATTGGCAGCCACTATGTTTTTAGCCAAATATCTGGCCATATAAGCCGCTGATCTATCCACCTTCGTTGAATCTTTTCCTGAAAAAGCTCCGCCACCGTGTGGGGCCACACCACCATAAGTATCGACTATTATTTTTCTGCCGGTCACACCGGTATCTGATTGAGGTCCGCCCACAACAAATTTACCGGTAGGATTAATAAGAAATTTGGTTTTCTTATCGATGAGCTTGCTATTTATCACGGGAAGTATAACTTTTTCTTTTATTTCTTTTTTGGCTTTTTCAGTTATATGTTTACCTGTTTTATCCAGTATATCCTCGGTATGTTGAGTAGACAAAACAATAGCATCAATTCTTTTTGGCTTATCATCGGCATTATATTCAATGGTAACTTGAGACTTGCCGTCCGGCCCAAGATACTTAAGAATGCCCGCTTTTCTAACGCGCGCTAAATTCAAGGCAAGCTTATGGGCAAGCATAAGAGACAAAGGCATATACTCGGGAGTTTCTCTGCAAGCATATCCTATCATCAAGCCCTGGTCACCGGCTCCGCCAGTATCCACACCCTGAGATATATCTGGAGATTGTTTTCCTATAATATTTAAAACAGCGCAGGTCTTATGATTAAAACCATATTTATTGTCAGTATAGCCAATCTCTTCTATTACCTTTCTGGTTAAAGTATCAATATCAACATATGTAGTGGTTGTAATTTCTCCACCTACGATAACAAGGCCTCTGGTTATAAAAGTTTCACAAGCGACTCTTCCCTTAGGGTCTTTTTTCATTATCTCATCCAATACAGCATCTGAAATCTGGTCACAAACCTTATCGGGATGTCCTTCGGTAACTGATTCTGATGTAACAAATTTTTTTCCTGCGCATTCCATAAAAGCCTCCAATAATCTTATTATACAGTGTAATTATATCTTTTTTAGTCAATAAATTACCAATGTGAGTTAAGCGTTAACAAGCTTAACAAGTCACAAATTACAGGTCTCCTGTCATAGGTCAAAAAAACTGTAAGGCATTGACTCTCAGGGTAAGACGCCGTGACTCTATTATTTTGTATTAACTATTTTGGACGCGAACTCAATAAGCTTATTCGTATCCTTAAGCGTGCCCGTTTCAGCATATACCCTTAAGAGCGGCTCTGTGCCCGAGGGACGCATTAAAACCCAATTATCATTGACAAGTATTATTTTAAGCCCGTCAATCGTTAAAGTTTTTTTAATTTTTTGTCCGAGGATAACTTTTGGAAATTTTTTCCTAAGTTTAACGGCAAAAGAATGTTTATTGGTGATGGGCTTCTTTATCATAAAATCTTTTCGCAAAAAAGAAGATTTCCCGTATTTTTTCTCTATATCCTTATAAACTTCAGACATCTTCTTCTTACTGTTGGCCAATATTTTCATCATCAAAAGGCCGGTCAATACTCCATCTCTCTCAGGGATATTTCCCTTCCATGAATAGCCTCCCGATTCTTCAACACCAAAGGCAACATCTTCAGATATCATTTTCTCAGCGATATACTTAAAACCTACCGGAACCTCTTCCAAAAGTAATTTATTGGTGGAAGACTTCTCATTAAATTGCTCAACAATCCTTTTGGTAAGATAGCCCATGGAAACAGATTGCACGACTTTTCCCTTTAAGTTATTCTTTTCAAGCAAATAATCCAGCAGTATAGGAGCTATCTGACATGGCGAAAGATAAATACCTTTCTCATCAACCATGGCAAATCTATCGGAATCTCCATCAAAAGCAATACCCAAGGCGGCTTTTTTCGCCTTCACCGTTTTTATCAATTCACCCATATTCTTTTCTATAGGCTCGGGAGCAATGCCACCGAAAAGTGGGTCTTTTTCACTATTTATCGGTATTATGCGCTTAGAGAAAAAAATATCACTCATAACTTCAGCTCCGGTGCCATGCATAAAATCAACAACTACCGGTCCTTTAATTTTCTTCACAATGTCCGCAATCTTAAACCTTGATTTTAAATAGGCTACATATTTCTTGTTATAAGACTTTAATTGAGGCTTAAAATCAGCCGGCGCGCTTGGTGAAGCCTTTGAAATATAACTTTCAAGTTCAGCCGTAAAAGACGGCGGAGCGGAGCGGCCTGATTCCTTAAATTTAATGCCATTATAAAAATGCTTATTATGACTTGCCGTTATCATTATGCCTATGATATGTTTTTTATAAGTCATATGGCTTATAGCGGGAGTGGGAACAACAGAATCGGAGACGGTAACACTAAGTCCGTTGGCGGATAAAACTTCAGCTACTGAAAGAGCAAATTTTTCAGACATAAATCTTCTATCATAACCGACCACAATAGAAGGTTTATCCGCAACACGCATGTATTTATAAGCGATGAAGTCACTCAAACCTTGCGCTATTTTTCTAACATTGGCATATGTAAAATTATCAGAAATGATGCCTCTGAATCCATCTGTTCCAAAACTAATATTATTATAATCAGCCATTTTATATCTCCAAAAAATTAAAATTTATAGTGCTTCAATTCCATCATATTAGAAAAATAAGATGAATTAGTCCAATAATAAATTATAGAAATCAGATGTCAGATGTCAGATGGATAAGGAAACTCCATAGAACTCTTGCCTCTTGTTTCTTGCTTCTTGCTTCTTGCTTCTTGCTTCTTGATTCTATTTGGCGAATAATAATTCGCCATAAGTATTTTCATCATTTTTTCAGCTTCGATATTAAAAGCTTTTTCAAGCCACTTCTCAGGCTTAATAAATAGGTTTTTGCCTTTGAAAACTTTTTCAAGCTCTATCACATATTTTACGCCTTTAGCGTGCAGGACTCTTTTATTTTTCACTTGCGACTTTCCACATATGACAACTATAGGTTTTTTATATTTCAATGCCAAAGTGGAAATTCCATAAAAACCTTTGCCGGAAAGACTTTGATTATCAAATTTCCCCTCTCCGGTAATAATAATATCCGCTTTTTTAATATCCCTTTCAAGACCGATAAGTTTAAACACATATTTGGTGCCATCTGTTAGTTTAGCGCCAAAAAATGCATATAAACCCGCAGCAAGCCCTCCGGCCGCGGCTCCACCCTTAACTTGTTTGATATTCTTATTCAATTTGCGCTTAATAATTTTTGAATAATGAGATAAAGCCTTTTCAATAATTTTCACTTCCCGAACAGAGGCTCCTTTTTGCGGACCAAAAATTTCAGCAGAACCCTTTCTTCCGCATAAAGGATTTGAGACATCTCTCAAAGCTATAAATGTGATTTTTTCAAGTTTCTTTTGAAGACTATTATCAATTTGTGAAAGTTCCGATAAACCCCTGATTCCCCTTGAAATAGATTTGCCGCGCGCATCCTTTAACTTAAAACCAAAGCCTTGCGCGCAACCCGCTCCGCCATCATTTGAGGCGCTGCCGCCAAGCCCTATAATTATTTTTTTTGCTCCGGACTTAAGCGCCTTACTTATTAATTGCCCGACTCCAAATGTTGAAGCGTTCATAATATCAAGTTCATTGGGCTTAAGATATTTAATTCCCGAAGCCTCAGCCATTTCAATAATAGCCGTTTTATCTTTAGAAAGAATATATCTGGCTTCAACTTGTTTTTTTAGCGGCCCTTGAACCTTAGCCGTTTTAATTTGTCCGCCTAAAGCAGTTAAAGCAATATCAATCAAGCCATCTCCGCCATCTGAAATGGGTGATAATTTTAAATTAATTTCAGGTAAAGATTTTTTTATGCCTTTGGCAATTGCAAAAGCCGCCATGCCGGCATTCAGAGTACCTTTAAAAGAATTGGGCGCGATGAGTATATTCATATCATTTTGTATAATAAAGTGTATATGGATACGGCAAAACTAGTTTACAGATTCAAAGATAGTCTCTATATTAATCTCACAAACACATGTCCGACAGCCTGCGTTTTCTGCGTAAAAACTCTATGGAAAATGCAATTTCAAGGATACAATCTAGATATTAGCAAATTCGAACCGCCTGCCGCCGCCTATATAAATGCCATTAGCAAAGAGGTCAAAATAGGCGATTTCAATGAAATTATATTCTGCGGCTATGGCGAACCTACTATGCGTCTGGCCGAAATGTTGGAAATTTCAAAGGTTATTCGAATGGGAAAAATCGCCGGTTTATCAAATAATTTTAAGATAAGATTAAATACAAATGGCTTGGGCAGTCTTATAAATAAAAGGAATATTGTTCCCGAACTAAAAGGAAAAATAGACTCCGTTAGCATAAGCTTAAATACAATGAACCCCGAGCAATGGCTTCAGCTTATGCGGCCTCTGGAAAAATATAGAGAAAAAGGCTTTTCAAGTGTTTTAGAATTTATAGAAGATTGTTCTAAAAATTTAGATGCAACTACAATTACCGGTATTGACAATCTTGGCGCGGATTTAGAAAAATTAAATGTATTGGCGAAAAAACTGAACATAGGCATCAAGATAAGAGCCAACCTTAAAACTAAAAAGATATGAAAATGGAAAAAAAGACAATATTAATGATAAGCGCCTTAGGATTTTTGATTCTGGCCAGTGTCCCAAGCGTTATCTTTCATAAAGCTTTAAAAAAATATTTTGGTTTTCTTTATTCATGGGATGTGGCCGTTTTAAAAATGGATAAAACGAATACTCTCCCAAAAATACCCGAAAGGGAATATGCCACCTATGAAGTTCCCCACTCCGAACTTAGGTTTGTGAAATTTTCAATAAAAACGGCTGAAGCAAAATCAGTTAAAATAGCGGCTGACTTTAATAAATGGAATCCAAATGACCTTACTCTTGTAAAAAGCGGAAAAACATGGAAAACCATTGTTACCCTGCCTTCCGGAGAATATAAATACTTGTATAAAATAGACAATAAATTTGTGCTTGATCCCTTGAATCAAAAAACATCCTCTTATAATGGACGGAAAGTATCTCTTTTAATAGTCAAATGAAAAAATTAATTTCCACCATCTTTTTACTTTTGACTCTAAATATTTCCACAACCGCTTCAATATTTGACGTTTTAGACATCAATGAAAATAATTCCACATCTAAAATAGAAACAACAGCAGCTCTTCTTTGGATGCCACAGGCAGAACCCTCCTTTGAAAATATAATTGATGAATTGGAGAGAAATCCCAATTTAAAAATCACTATGGCCCTTTCAAAAGCCATAGAGGATCAGGATTTAAAAAAATTGAAAAAGTTCTCCGAAGAGGGCCGTATCGAAATAATTATGCGATTGACAAACAATCCGCTGATAGGACTTTTCTATTATCCTAAAAACATCGCTCCGCTTAAAGAAAGTCTGGGAGAATTGCAATATTCAGGCAATAATCCGTTTTTTTTCGCACAAAGACTTACTGATGCCAGGAATGCTTTTATTGAAAACTTAGACGCTTTTCCTGTAGGCTTTGCTAATTCCCCCGGCGATATATTTCCCGATTATGTGCCTCTGGCAAAATCCATTGAACTGCGCTGGCTGGCCTCAGGTCCGCTCATATCAACCTCAACTTATGACATTTTAAATTGCGAAGGAATAAACATTGTTCCCTTTGAACTTTTTAAAAGTTCAGAAATGTTTATTTTAAAAGAAAATGCTTTAAACTTTATTGTCTATGACGAAACCCTCTCCCTTCAAACAGAAGAAACTGACAGTGACCCGCTTCTTGATTTTTTAAATTTAAATAAAGAAAACCAATATTTAACCATAAATGAAGCTATAAATGTCGCCATTTCTACACCGATAAGCAGAACATCTTTGCCTCTGATGACTTTACCCTGGACAAAAGATTATTCTCTTTGGATTTCAGACCGCCATCAAAAAGGACTTTTAACGGGACTTGAAAAAACGCGTGAAGAAATTTTAAGATTCATGGGTTTAAATCAAAATAAAACTAAAAAAATAAGGCGTCTTTTAAATGCTTTCTATGAAATTGAAAGTAGCGGACAATTGCTTAAAATATTGGAAAATCAAGAAAAAAAATCAAATAAAATTGAACTTAATTTACAAAATAAATTTGCCGAAATATATAGAGAAATGGGGGAAAATCTTCCCAACTGGCTGTTTAAATCATTCAAAGAATTATCTTCCGAAAATAATATTGCCAGTGTGCAAATATCATCGGGAACAAATTTTATTAATTTTAAAAAAAATTTCATCCCTACCGTAAAAACAACCGCGGAAAATGAAACCGAAACTATTTCATCCGCCACCTTCCGCATAGCCGAAATGGATATTCATTGGGATGAAAAGGAAATCGAATTTTATTTAAAACCGGAATTAATAAATGATGAGGAATACGAAGAAATTAATTTTGAAAACATTGAAATAGATATCTACATAGACATAAACAATAGGCTTCGCGCCGGACGAAGAAGGCCTCTTCGCGGTAATAAAATCAATATTCTTCCCCAAGACGCGTGGGAGTATTCAATTAGCATGAACAATCAAAAAGCTCAGATAAACTACGCCGCCATGTCAGGAATTAAAAAGTTATCTTCCGTTGAAACAATAAAGGAAAATGGCGGATTTAAAATAACATTACCCAGAAAAACACTGCGGGGAAATCCGTTACGATGGGGCTATTCCGCTATTATATTTAGTGATAAAAGCGCTAAAGAATTCACCGACAAACTATCATCTGATAAACAAAAGGGATATCTATCCAGTATAAGACCGGGAAAGAAATAAATTTTTGCGCGCTTTGCGTGTTTAGGGCGCAGAGGACACAAAGGTTTTGCGTAAAGGAGAATAAATATGGCCCAAAGAGAAAAAATAGTTTCTTTTCTTAATTCATATCTTGATATTAAAAATATAAAAGACAGTTCTCAAAACGGCCTTCAGTGCGAGGGCTCAAACACTGTAAAAAAAATAGTCTTTGGAGTTTCAATTTCATTAAAATTTATAGAAAAAGCAATAAAAGAAAAGGCCGATATGATAATTGTCCACCACGGTCTTTTATGGGGCCGCTCAAATATTTTCAAAGGACCTTATAAGAAAAAACTCCAGCTTCTTTTTAAAAAAAATATAAATCTTCTGGCCTATCATCTGCCTCTTGATAAACATAATAAAATTGGAAACAATGCGCAGATAATAAATTATTTTGGTCTTAAACAAATAAAACCTTTCGGCGTTTATGACGGTGAAACCATAGGCTTTAAAGGAACTTTCAATAAACAAAAACCCTTATATGAAATAATTAAAACAATATCGGGTAAACTTAATTCAAAAGTATTATGCCTTGAATTCGGCCCTGGAAAAATAAAAACCTTAGGTGTTATAAGCGGCGGCGCTCAAAGTATGTTTAATCAAGCGATAGATGAGAATCTTGACTTATATATAACCGGAGAAATCAGCGAATTTGTTCAGGAAATGGCCAGAGAAAATGATATAAACTTCATTTCAGCGGGACACTATAATAGTGAAAAAACAGGCATATGGGCTCTTGAAAAACTCATTAAATCCAAGTTTAAAGTTGAAACAAAATTTATAGATATCCCAAACCCAATATAAAAAAACAGAGCGCAATAATAAGCCTGTCCTTATTGAATTCCCTTACTCACTTGACTTTAATCATAGGTCTTTGTTCCTATACAAAACTTACCCTAAGGTCTCTTTTAACAGATGCTTTATTCTCTTATAATATTATAACAAGCAAACACAAACAATGTCTTACTGATTATATCTAAGGAGAAATCATATATGTTGAAAATAATAGTAATTTTAATATTTGCCTTAATGGCCATTGTCCCCGCTTTTGCAGCGAAAAAAAACCCCATCACAGATAATTCTTTTACCGGGCAATTGGATTCTATAAAAACAGAACTCGCAGAAATGCCTAAAATGCCAAACTCAAAATATGTAAGCCAAAGTCAATTACGAGATCTCTTAAAGGACTCCAATCCTGAAATAAGAAAAGCCGCTGTAAAAAATTCAAAAACGATTATTGGCAACTCAACCGTTTACCGATTGGTAATTGATATTTTTGAGAATAATTCAGAAAGACTTGATATAAGAATAGAGGCCGCTAAAGCTCTTTCTTACGGCACAGGAGCCTCAAGAGTAACTAGTGCGCTTACAGATGCGGTTAAGTATGAAAATGATTCTACATCGTTAAAAATTATGACCTATAAAGCTTTATGGAAAGCCGCAGCCTCCCGTTCAGCAACTCAGAGCTTTCTTGTAAATGCCTTGAAATATGAGGAGAAAGATCCTCAAGTAAAAAAAGCCGTTATTTGGTCATTATTTGCCGCTTCCAAGAATTCGAGAGTATATAAAGCTCTTGTGGATTTACTGAAATACGGAAAAGATGATAACTCCGTTAAAATAGAAGCTATTAAAAGTCTTTACACCGCCATGGGCCAATCAACAGTTAAAAGCCTTATGCTGGACATAGCCAAATATAAAGACTCTCCTCAAGACAAAGAATTAAGAAAAACAGCTATCCTTGCTCTTTCGGGCGTCAATGATTCACGTGTTAACAATCTTCTCGAAGACTTATTTAAATATAATGAAGATACAGAAATACGCGAAACAGCCTTGGAAGCCACAATGAAAGATCAGTTTAAAATGAATGAATTCTTTCACTTAAATTACGCGCTTGGAAACGGAAGCGTATTTAATCCCATAGAAAAAGAATAAGTATCTTATTTTACCGTGCGCCTTATAAATCCGCTTATAATCTTCAGACTTATAAGCGGATTTTTTTAATTAGCGGAATCCTGGATAATTCTTGGAATAAGTAAAACAATAAAGGATAAGATTATAACTGCCACGGAATTTATCATTATGCTGAATTTTATGGATATTTGTTGAGCTAAGAACCCATTAAGCATAAAGGTTAAAGGCAAAACAGCATAACAAACAGTTGTCAATACGGAGAAAAAGCGACCTTTCATTTCTTCCTTAACCTCCCCCTGAAAAAGAGTAATGGCCAAAGCATTGCCCATGCCTAAAGCCGAGCCTGCGCCCAAAAGCAATAATGTAATCCAATACTTATTAGCTGTAAAATATAAACCCAGAAAAGAAAGTCCCATAAGAAGCAATGAAAAGAAAAACAATATATAGATATTGCTGTATTTTTTCTTAAAACTCATGCCTATGGCAACCGCGCATGAACCCAAAGCAAAAAAGGTTTCAAAAATGGCAAGCCAGGTAACGCTTTCATTCAAAGTGAATTTAACAATCATGGGTATTATTATAAAAATAGGCCCGACAAAAAAATTAAAAGCGGCAAATGTCAGCATAAGAGACAGAAGCGGTTTGCTTTTTAAAATATAGACAATCCCTTCTTTAAATTCTTCCCAATACTTAGTACTGGAATTTTCTGTTGGCGCTAAATTAGCATTTACCACATAAATAAAAAGAAAAGAAATAGCATATGTAAGGGAATCAAAGAAAAAAGCTCCCGCAATACCTATAAGCGCGATAAAAACACTACCGAGAGCGGAACCAAAAACATTTGAAATCTGCATAACGGAAGAATCTAAAGCAGCGGCGCTTGAGAGCTTTTCTTTTGATGTCAGCTTTAATAGAGAACTGGCCACCGAAGATTCAAACAAGGGACCAAGCATTGATATTAAAAAACATAAACCATATAAAATAAAAAGATTTAAATTTCCCGTAAACATTATTATGGCAAGCGAAAAAACAAATATCATTCTAAAAGCATCAGCAAGAAGCATCATTTTTCTTTTGTCAGATCTATCCACCAATGTTCCGAGAAAAGGCCCGAATAAAACTATGGGCACAAAATTTACCGCCATCAAAAGTCCAAGATGCATTTTGCTGTTTTCAGCGCCCGAACTGACAATCCACCACGCTATGGCTATGGCAAAAAATTTATCACCTACGGCCGATATTACTCTTCCGGTAAAAACATATTTAAAATTCCTAAACAGAAATAAAGGATGTTCTTTTAATTTAGCTCTAATCATTATTTATATTCCTTAGACTTATCAAAATGAGATAAGTTTTTCCACCATTGTTTAATATTTCCATTCAAACTATTTTTTAAACCGGCGTCATTATTCTTAAGATATAACTCAACTTCTTTTTCTATAGCGCTGAATTTAATATCCCCTTTAATAGCCATAACTGCCAGGTTTTCCGTGTCTTCCGGCCTTAATAATTTATATTCATGATCATTAAGCCATTTGGTATCAATAACTTTTCTTCTCAATAATACGACTGATTTTTTATCCCAATGCGCCACTGCCCAATTTTTTTTGGGAAGATACAATAAATATGCCGGGCGACCCAACATCAAGTGTCCGCCTTTCTTTTTCTTATGCTTAATCATGATTTTAACAGATTCCCGTTCAAGAATAATCATATCAAAACCGTATTTAGCCAAAAACTTATTCCATGTTTGCAAATTTGTTCGGCAATTTTCAATTTCATCTAAAAAAGAATGAAATATATATCTTCCGTCAATAAAAATCTTATATTCAGGATAAAGATTAAAACCCAAATATCCGCCCCAGCCCCAATAATTGAACATTTTTAAATCTTTAAGTTCATTTGAATTTTTCTTTAAAAAAGATATTGCGGAATCGGAAGAATTCTTAAAATTAACAATACTTCCATACTGACTCCAGACAAAAAGCGCATAATACGACAATAATAAAGTTATGGCTAAAATTCCCATAAGCCATTTATATCCGCGCTTAAAACTCTTAAAATTTACATTTGAAATTGAACTTAAAAGAAAGGTTATGGCGACTAATGTAAAAAATGGGCTATGACGCGCATAATTGGAAGATGAATAGGCAAAAAAAAGCATGCTTATGATGTGAACATGTGGAATATCTTTGGACTTTATAAACTTATAAATAATGGCCAAAAAAGAACAAACAAATATAATAATATACGGCCATTGATAAATATTGGTAAGATAAAAAGGCTGCCATTCATTAATATATTCCTGTAGAACCGCAAGATATTTATGATGATTGGCCATTACTGAAAATATTTTATAGCCATAGGGATTTATAAAACTTGCCGAAAAAGAAAGAGCGAAAGCAGCTAAATAATATTTACTTTTAATGACTTTAATTTTTTTTTCTCTGCCATAAACCCAAGGAAGAGCCTCTTCAAATAATTCCCCCAGCCAATAAAAGAAAACCAAAACTGAGCCATAAACATAGCCTGCATGAAGATTTACCCATAAAACAAAAAACAAAAACAACTTTAAATAAAAAAAAGGCTTTCTTAAATCAATAATATTTAATCTTGCGCGCTCCAAAACTAAAATGAGCGCAGTAAAAAAAAGTATTGTAAAATTTTCAGGCCTTAAATCACTATTGGTAATAAGCGCCGCCGCCACAAGAGGAAGAACAATAAAACTCAATTTTTTAAGTTTATAAAGTTCAATAATTTTATAAAAAAGATATAAAACACCGCTTAAAATTAGAAATTTAAAAATAAACAAACCCATAAAACTAAAATTTTTAAAAATTAAATAATAAAAAATTTGAACAAGCCACTCAAAATCAAACCACTGCGCTCCCTGCATTGACCATGAAAGAAAATCTGTTTGAGGCACGGCAAGATTATTAATAATATACCTTCCGGCAGATAAATGCCAAAACAAATCAGGATTTATAATAGGCAATATAAAAGCGGAAAGAGCCAATAGGGAACCTAAAAAGGTTAAGATATGACACGATTTGAGTTTTTTAAATCTTAAAATAATTAACTCCATTGCGATAATTCTATAAAACATAGGCCTCACCCTACCACCTTCTTATTCGCCGAAAAGATAATCCCGCGATTTGCAAAAAGATAGCGAGACTTATTAACAATTTATCAGCTCACTCCATTAGAAAAATGATAAAATCAATACGGGTAATTTTATAAAATAGAATTCTTTATAAATTTAAAAGCTATACGAACGACCATCGCACGACCATAAGTGTTTTTAAGGAGACTTTTAATGGAAAAAACCATACTGAAAAATGAGCCGAATCAAAATTGGGAAGAATTTTTTAAACTTGATTTGGAAGAAAAGATGGATTTTTATGCAAAAGACGGAAAGATTTATGATTGCCTTTTTGCTCAACAGCTATCAAAGAAGGTGCTTGAATCACTATTCGATATTGCGGATAAACTTAGAAAAACAACTAAAACAAAAGAAGGAGCGGATTTCATTGCCTCGCTATTATCACATAAAAGAGCCATGCTTTTCTTTGTCCAACCCTCTACCAGAACTTTCCTCTCATTTTTAAATGCCTGTCATATTATGGGGATGAAAACTTCCGAAATTAGAGATACTTCCACCTCTTCGGAAGTAAAAGGCGAAAGCCATGACGATACCGTTAGAACCTTCTCCAGCTATGTGGACCTTATAATAATGCGTCATCCCGCTCCGGGTTCCGCTGAAAGAACATCTTGGCTTTTAAATAGAACCAATCGTCCAATTCCCGTATTAAACGCAGGTTCGGGGAAAGATCAGCATCCCACTCAAGCTCTGCTTGATATTTACACCTTACACAGGCAATTTAATGGAAATATTGATGGAAAAAGAATTGTAATGGTGGGCGATTTAAAACGTGGAAGAACGGTTAGGTCATTAAGCTATTTGATGAAAAACTATAAAAACATCACTATTGATTTTGTCTCTCCCAAAGAATTTAAAATGGAATCTGATATTTTGAACTTCCTTGAAAAACACAATATTCCTTATACTGAAACCGAAGATTTCACTTCCGTAATGCCCACAGCTGATGCCATATATATGACCAGAATTCAAGATGAACATGACGCTTCAGGAGAATCCAAGAAAGTGGACTATTCTCCCTTCTACTTTAAAGAAGAACATCTTAAAATGATTAAGCCATCTTGCATATTATTACATCCCCTACCCAGAAGGTTTGAAATAGATGCTAAAGTAGATAAAGATGAAAGAGCCGTTTATTGGCGTCAGGAAAGAAATGGTATGTGGATAAGAGCCGCTCTCATCGCTTATACATTCGGCGTAGAAGATCAAATAAATCAGTTCACCAGATCAATAACTTAACAGCGCAACAACTAAAATAATTAAAACAAAAAAAACGCCCTTTCAGTTTTTAATTAAAAGGGCGTTTCGCATAATAATTTAGTTTTCTTTAATCAGTCAATGTCGAAGGATTATTGAACATATCTCTAAGGGCGGTTGCATTAGACATATGGCTACCATAACTCGTGCCTACTTCAGGATTAAAAAGTTCCTCTTTCACTGTAAAATCTTTCTCATCATCTATCTTTTTATGGGTTTTAAAATTAACCTTGGCATATAGATTTTCAGGATTCACGAGCTGAACTATAATTTTAAGCATAGGGCTATAGCCTATCCTGCTTTTGCCTTTGCCACCAAGAACAGCTGATAGCCGTTTGGATTGCTCTCTCCAGCCAGAAGCAGTTCTTATGCTCGAAAAATCCGCAAGCACTCTGGAAGCTTTATAACAAATACCCCTTACAATATCCATAGGAGATTCTTCATTATTCTCATCATCAAAATCCCAGCCAAATTCTCTATCAAGAATTTTTGTGACTTGTCTCCGATCATATTTAACTTTACCGTCTTCATTAACATGAAGGAGATGAGCAACTTTACTTATAATATTTCTATCCTCACCTTCCAACATATTAAAGAAAGCTTTCATAATACCTTCCACGGGAGCATTGATTATGTCTCTAACAGCTGTCTGTGTAAACACCATGCTAAAAGACATTATCGCTGATTTATATTGTCTTCTGCCATCACCCAAATTAGGGAATAAAGAATCGGTATCTATGGTATTATCTGAATTGGTACCTTCACCGTTTGTGCCGGCGTATTTAAGGATATCATTAACATCTTGCAACATGCCATCCACAGTTTTCTCGCTTTTTCTTACAATACCATCATAACGCTGATACACAAGACTAGGCTCAGAAACTTCACTGCCTTCTTTTTCATAATTTACAACATACATGGTTTGTCTTACATTTCTTTTATGACGCTTGCCAACCCATGGTATATTGATAGAGGCATTTGATATGTTCTGAGAAACCTGATGAGAATGAAGTATCTCATCTCCTTCCATTGTCTGATATCTGTCATAACGCGCGTTTGAAGAGGATTCCCTAGAGTGAAAGAAGGGAACTTGAATGTTAAAACTATTTCCGGTTGAATTGAAATGATCAGAACCCACAAAACTTGATTCCGCACCAAGGCTTTCTTCGCCAACATTTTCAACATTGTTCAAAGCATCCGCTCCAGCTTGAAGGTCATTCTCAACATCAACTTCATTAAATTGAGCTCCCATTTTTAAAAGTTTTTTGAGAACGCTCAAATCTCCATGCAAAAAATCTTCAAGTTTCTCAAGCTGCTCAGGATTTTGAGCATCAAGCAAAAATTCCATAAGTATTTTTTTACCCTTAGCTCTATTATGAGAAAGCCCCAATTTAAATGAAAGATACTTGTTAAATTCTTTTGCTATCTGACCGGCTAATTCATGATGAATTAATTCGGTCAAAACATTTTCAGCCTCGAAAAGACCTATATCACCAGCTGATATGGTAAGAGCGCTGGCTGATACTCCCACTCTTTTAAAAGTGGCTCTATCAAGTCTTACTCTAAGTCTAATAGTTTTTTCATCCATTCTATATAAAGAGATGGAAGGTTTTCTTTCTTTTGTTCCACCCATAGATAAACCAACTGTAACTCCGCTAAAATTAGTTCCTATGCCGCCGCTCAATCCTATTCTAAAAGTTATTGGAAATTTCCATATTTCGCCCGGTTTCATTTTAGCGATTCTTTTAGCTTTAAGAGGAAGTATAGTTTTAATATTACGCAAATCAAGAACGGTTAAAATTTCATCGCAGTATTCAATCCCGTCAAGCCTTCTGACAACTATGGAAGTGCCTTCCATTTTCATATTAAAACCAACATTGAAAGGACTGTCGCCAATATTAAAAACATCTTCCGTAAGATTTCCTTTAAGCTCAACTCCCACTTCATCTATTAAAGCTATTCTTTTATCAGGATACTGTTTAAGTTCTCTATCAAATTTTCCATTAAGACCTACAATATCACCCAAGTCTACACCTTCTTTCAATCCAATTTTAGCCTCTTTACATATATCTTCCCAAACATCTTCTTTTAAATCATCCCAGAATTGGATAAATTCATTTGAATCTTCAAAGTCGGCTTCAGTTTTATCTGCCGGAGTTGAGGTGGCTTCCGCTTTGGATTGTTCAACTTTAAAATTGGTATCTGAACCATCAGCTTTTGTTACTTGAACATCTTCCATTAACTCAGACAAACTAATGCTCTCTTGATGGCCGCTAAAATAATCTTGAGCAAAAAGATTACTCTGAGAAATTAATAAACCCATAAATGAAAAAACTACGCTTGCTGCAACTGCTTTGGCCGCCCGATGAGCATAGCTCTTTGATACAACACCCAACAGAGTTTTGAAAGTTCTTTTATTTTTTATCATACCCATAGTTTAGCGAAAATTGCCAAATCTCATAAGAGGCCTAAGACCTAAAAATACAATGTTTTATGGACCATATAGGCCTAGGTCCTATGAGTAGGTCCTATAGGTCCTTTAGTTTCATAGGAAAATACAGAAGGGAGAATTTAACATTATTCAATAATTAGACAGAGGATAAAATAAATAGGATTTCTTCGGTTTTTGAAATGTGTAACAATAAAAAATAAGGAAAAAATTCCTTGAGCAATAAAAAAACCGGATTTCTCCGGTTTTTTAAAACTTGGAGCGGGCGACGGTAGAAAAAATAGGAAATAGATTCCCGTCATAGATAAACCACAATCGCTTATCGTTACTCTTAGTTTTTGTTGAATTTACTCTTGGTTGGTGGAGCGGGCGACGGTAGAGAAAATAAGGAATGGATTCCTTAAGCAATAAAAAAAACCAGATTTCTCCGGTTTTTGGAGCGGGCGAAGGGAATCGGACCCTCGTCTCAACCTTGGCAAGGTTATGTTCTACCATTGAACCACGCCCGCTTAAAAAACTACTACAAATATTATATAAAAAAAATACCTAAAATTTCCAAGTTCCGAGACATTAAGCCTTTTTCCATTTGACGCCTTGGGGAGAATCTTCAAGAATTATGCCTTTTTTAAACAATTCCTCTCTTATTTCATCTGACTTTTTAAAATCTTTGGCTTTCCGAGCATTTTCCCTGTCTTGAATTTTCTCCATTATCTCATCTTCTAAAATAAACTGAGCGCAATCTCTAAGTAAATCTAAACCAAAAATCTTATCAGCATCTTTAATAAAACTTAATTTATCTTCCGGCAAAATAGAATTATCCCGTAAGACTTCCCATAAAACGGCTAAAGCTTGCGGTATATTTAAATTATCACTAATCGCCGTTAAAAACTTTTTATAATAAGGCAACTCTTTATTGGGTTTCTTTAAATCGCAAGAAACATTCTCTTTAATTCTATTAATAGACTCCCGCAAACTTATAAGAGTTTTTTCAGCCACCCTCAAAGATTCCCAAGAGAATTCCAATTGTTTTTTATATTGGGCGCTATAACAAAAATATCTATAACTCAAGGGATCAATATTTTTTTCACGCAAAGTATTAACCGTTACAAAATTTCCTGCAGATTTTGCCATTTTCTCATTTTCACAGCCAACAAGAAACTCAGCATGCAGCCAATAATTAACGAATTTTTTCCCGGTTGCCCCTTCAGTTTGAGCTATCTCATTTGTATGATGAACGGCAATATGATCAATACCGCCACAATGAATATCAAAAGTTTCACCAAGATATTTCATGCTCATGGCTGAACACTCAATATGCCAGCCCGGAAACCCTATGCCCCAAGGCGATGGCCATTCCATCTGCCGCTTTTTATCTTTAGGAGAAAATTTCCAGAGAGCAAAATCTGATGGAGACCTCTTTTCATCATTAAATTCCACGCGCGCTCCGGCTTTAAGTCCTTCCATATGTTTCCTACCGGCAAGTTCTCCGTAGTTTTCAAACTTGGAAGTGTCAAAATATATACCATCACTTATTTTATAAGTGAAACCGTTTTTTTCAAGTCTCTCAACAAGCTTTATCATCTCATCAATATGTTCCGTAGCCTTACTGATAATATCGGGCATTATGCAATTTAAATCAGTAAAATCTCTAAAAAAAGCTTTTGAATAAAAATCGGCTATATCCGTCGCGGACTTACCTTCTTTTTGGGCGCTCATTTCCATTTTATCATCGCCGTCATCGGCGTCAGAAACCAAATGGCCCACATCGGTAACATTCATAACATAGTTGATTTTATAGCCCAGATATTTGAAAATTCTTCTCAATGTATCTTCAAAAATATATGTCCGCATATTGCCTATATGAGCATAATTATAAACAGTCGGACCACAAGCATATATTCCCACAGAACCCTTTTTTATAGGCATAAATTTTTCTTTTTTTCTTGTTAGGGTATTATATAGTGAAATATCCATAAATTCCTTTAATACTTAAATTCTTCCTCTATATTCTTAAAAAACTTATTACACAATTTCTCGCCATATTTCCCGGAATATTTATTTTGCACCAAGCAAGTCACTTGCACTTCTGAATAAGGATTTATAATGCCTTTTGGAACTATTTTATAAACAAAACCGGCTTGAAAATCTCCATAACTCCCAGGCGAAATTGTTCTTTTATAAGCTTTAAGAATTTTTTTATTAAAATCAGCAATTTTATTGTAATCCGTGGGGTCGGCTAAAATATAATTTTCAGATTTTACAACAATCGCTTTATTTCCTTCAATTGAGTTTTTATTTAGATTAGCTTTATTAAAACAACCGCCAAATATAAAAATCACTATAAAAAAAACACCTATCCGCATTAAAACCTCAATCCGTCTTTTATGCCTCAACACTCGCCACCGCATAACAAGTTATAGCATTGCCTGCGCCTACATCACCCAGACCTTCTTTACTCTTGGCTTTTACACTAACATCGGCTATATCCAATTTAAATATTTCAGAAAGATTTTTCCTCATAGTCCCATAATGCGGTTTCATTTTGGGCTCTTCCGCAACTATGGTGGCGTCAATTTGAATAATTTCCGCGCGTCTTGTTTTTAGAACCTCAAGAACTTTTTCCGCAATACTTCGGCTTGAAACGCCCATTATAGTCAAATCCGTAGGCGGAAAATATACGCCTATTTCACCGGCCGCAATTGACCCTAAAAGAGCGTCACAGATCGCATGAAGAACCACATCTCCATCTGAATGACCTATCAAACCTTTTTTATGTTTTATTTTTTCCCCGGCGATAATAAGGGGCCGGCCCTCAACCATTCTATGAATATCATAACCAAAACCAAATCTTGTTTTCCGGCGTTTAGGTTCGTCTTTTTTAGTGTTTTTCATGAAAGCCTCCGCAATGATAATGTCTTCTGGTGTAGTAACCTTAATGTTAAAATTATCGGATTTAACAATCTTAACTTCAATTCCCAAATCTTCAAGGATTTGTGATTCATCCGAATAATCTTTTTTTAAATCTGTTTTTTCAATAATCTTTTCAAGAATATTCCTTTTATAACATTGCGGCGTTTGAACAGCCACATAATCGGCTCTATTAAGAGTTTTAAAAGCATTTAATCCATCAGAAGATACTTTTTTAATGGTATCTTTCAAAGGCACAGCCGGAACTGACGCTCCGTTTTTTTCAGCTTCCTTCATGCAAGCTGAAATCAAATCACGGCTTACAAGAGGCCGGGCTCCGTCATGCACAGCTATAATATCAGCTTCCGGTGATAGTTTTGAAAAACCGCTGATAAGAGATTTTATTCTTGTCTCTCCGGCAACCGCAATTTTTATTCCTCTCGCCTCTATTTCCTTTCCATAAAACCCAATATTTTCCGGAGAAAGAACCAAAATTATTTCACTAAATAAGCCCGTAAACGCATCCAAGGTCCATTCTATCATGGGCTTCGAACATAATCTCATATACTGCTTATCTAAGCCCATGCGCGTTCCGCTTCCGCCCGCAAGTATTATTGCAGCTTGTCTATCTGATTTTATTTTATCTTCCGACATAAATACCCGGTTTTTTTTAGATTCATAAGCGCGGAAGAATAAAATATCTGCCGCGCTATTGCGCTATAATCCTAATTTATTTGGGATTAGATTTTCCGTTTTTAACTCTTGTGAAAATTATACGGCCCTGCGATGTCTGAAGTATGGACTGCACTATCACATTTACTTTTTTTCCTATATGCTGACGACCATCTTCAAGAACCACCATGGTCCCATCGTCAAGATAAGCCACGCCTTGATCTTTTTCTTTACCCTCTTTCATTGTAAATATAGACATATCCTCTCCCGGCAAAACCACAGGCTTAAGAGATGCGGATAAATCATTTATATTTAAAACCGGAACATTTTCAAGAGAACCTAATTTATTAATATTAAAATCAGATGTCACCACACTGCAGCCAAGTTCTTTGGCTATTTTTATTAATTTTAAAGGATTATCCTCTATATCATCAACTTCCCTGTCTATTATTTTAAAGGGAATATCCTTTGATTCTTGAAGTCTGGCTAAAATATCCAAACCTCTCCGGCCTTTTGCGCGCGAAATGGAATCTTTTGAATCTGCTAAAGAGTGCAATTCCTGAACTATAAATCTTGGAGTTATAATTGAGCCGGTAATAAACTTAGTCTCACAAACATCCAATATTCTTCCATCCACTATGGCCGATATTTCCAGCATTTTCATATTTTTGCCATATTTTTTTCCCAGAGAAAGTATATTTCTATCCAAATCATCAAGCTCGGGAAGTTTCTTAACGGCAATAATCATACCTAATAATGCGAGAGCGTATTTTATAACAATAGTATACTGAACCCAAACAACATTCAATGACTCATTAGCAATTTGAAAGACGGTATAATCCATCAACTTTGCCATTATCAAACCTATTGCCGCTCCCACGATACCAATCATAAGACTTAAGAGATTAACATTCTCAAGCATATACTCCACACCTATTAAGGCAATGCCTATGCATAAGCCAAAAAAAACTCCTTTTACATCCCTCGATATTTGAAAATAAGTAATTATCGGGGTTCCTACAAGCGCGACTATCCTGAATATCCAAACTATCATAATTTTTCTCCTATCACGACTCTAAGTTAATAATGAGGTTCTATGACACAATTACCTCTTCATTTGGAAGTTTAGGTTTAAGTTGATTTCAAGGCGCGATGAATAAGAATGCTCTTTGCATGTGAATAAAAAACAACAAAGAAATCAAGAAAAGATAAACTTCCCCATAGGGGCTTGATGATTTTTGCCTACAACTGCGTCACTCATCGCTTACAGACCACACAGGGTATGCGCGCTTTTCATTCCTTGTTTCGCTTAAAAATCAATCAGCCAAATGGTGAATTAATTATGTCATAGAACCTTAACTCCACAAGATTAAGATTAACGAATTACTGCTAAACAGCCTATATTTAATCCCTTACAACCTATTCTATTTCTTTAAAGCGGATATTGCCAAATACAATTGCTTTAAATCTATAATTTCAACTATCTTGGCATTTTTAAGTTTTAATTTGCCTTCCGACATTTTAGGCGCGAATATTTTTTTAAAACCGGATCTATCCGCTTCTAAAATTCTTTTATTAAGCATAGGGATATTTGATACTTGCGCCAGTATGCCAACTTCTCCCATAAAGATCCAATCGGATGGAAGAGGAATATCCTTAGCTGAACTTATCACAGCGGCGCAAAAAGCAAGATCCAAAGCGGGATCTTTAATTTTTATTCCACCCTGAAGACTTACAAAAACATCTTTATCATCAAATTTAATTGCCAATTTTTTTTCAATGGCGGCAATAAGCACTTGCGCCTTATTTAAATCCATGCCGGTAACTATTCTGCGCGGATAAGGATAATAGGTATGACTGACCAGAGCTTGCAATTCAGCCATCATACAACGCGAGCCTTCGGCGCTTACAGAAATGGCCCTGCCAATTGTGGCCGCGCCAATATCTCCGCTCAATAATATATCGCTGGTAGCGCTAACAGAAACAATTCCTTTTTCCGTCATTTCAAATATTCCTATCTCATCAGTCGCGCCAAATCTATTTTTATTTGCCCTCAGAATTCTATAAATATCTTTTTTCTCAATATCAAAATACAGGACGGTATCAACTATATGCTCTAAAATTTTGGGACCGGCTAAACCGCCATCTTTAGTAATATGACCTAAAATAAAAAGCGGTATATTTTTACTTTTACAAGCCTTTAAAAGTTCGGCCGCGCATTCGCGGACTTGTCCCACACTGCCAGAGCCACCTAAAAATTCAGGATGATAAATTGTTTGCACGGAATCAACTATAATTAAATTCGGTTTCAGCTCATTTATACTTACCAATATCTTCTCAAGATTTGTCTCGGATAAAACATAAATACTATCAGACTTCACAGACAGCCTCTTGGCACGAGCTGAAATCTGACTGGGAGATTCCTCTCCTGAAACATACAATACGGAAGATTTATCGGGGGCGACATTCCATGCTTTTGCCGCTTCAAGCATAAGCGTGGATTTCCCTATTCCGGGAGGCCCCGCCAAAAGCACCACTTGCCCTTTTATTATTCCGCCCCCCAATACTCTGTCAAGTTCCGGAATATTGGTTAGAATATACTTTTCATTTACAATTTCAGCATCGGAAAGCTTTAAAGGTTTTGATGAAAATTCCGTCATTGTTCTGTTTTTTATCGCAGCCTTTGAAAGCACTTGTTCGGCCTCTTCCACATAAGAATTCCACGCGCCGCAATCAGAACATTGTCCGGCCCACTTTGAAGAAGTATAGCCACATTTCTGGCACTTATAAATTGTCTTAAATTTAACCATATTTATGTTCTGCCATATTTTATCGCAATGGGATTTTAAAATTGTTTACTACTACACTACTACACTACTACACTGTAACACTGTCGCGCTATAGCGCTAATTTACTTTGAGACGGACGCAAGAGAAGCAAACCCAAAAAGATAAGCGATATCCTTATCTTCAAAAACAACACTGGCCCTATAATTCAATCTTTTTGTTTCAGTTAAATCTTCCAATTTCATTCCGGTTGAAACATATTTATTAACTTTAAAATCCGCGCCCACCGTATATATGGGAGATTCAAAACGTCTGCCTTTAATATATCTGTTTCTTGAAATATCCGAGGCCTCAACCAAAAAAGTCAATCTATTTAAAGCTGAGCCGGAGTGAAAAGGACTATATTTTATACCTGCTCCACCAGCGCCGCCTAAAGCGCCGGCGTAAAAATCAATATCTCCAAATTCCCAACCAAATAAAGCATCCACTGTATTTCTTTTACTATAATCCGTTCCTCTTTTAATATTTTTTGTATTTATAAGATTGGAAGCGCCAAGATAATAATATCTTCCATCTCGCGGATATATTTTAACTCCGGCTCTGGTTTTAGCAGCATGAATTATCGGATCGTATTTTGCGCCAAATTCAAAATAAGTTCTAAAGCCCCCGATTCTTCCCAAGGCGTCTTTAGCGGAAGCCGTAGCTTCCTTAAGATTTAAAATAGTGCCCGCGACGTCATCCTTCATTGATTTATCATTCATTAAAGCGCCGATAGTTCCTTCTCCATTATCTATTTTTGCCATTATCTTATTAGTTTTTTCCATCACATCATCAAGTCTTACCGTCAAACTATCCAATCTTACCATGATATTTTCCGCATGAGGTTTTGAAGTGGCTACAAGCTGATTTATATTAGCTGTAATCTCTCTTAAATTGGCAAG
Source organism: uncultured Elusimicrobiaceae bacterium (assembly GCA_964534135.1). Taxonomy (GTDB): domain Bacteria; phylum Elusimicrobiota; class Elusimicrobia; order Elusimicrobiales; family UBA9959; genus JAKLQJ01. The sequence goes on from CAZHQC010000015.1 coordinate 27,740, forward strand.
AGAACTATTAAGATTAGACCCCATGCTTTCACCGTCAAAACTGCCTATTATTTTACGCACATCCGCTATGGCCGCGATAAGCGCCCTATCTAAAGACAAATTATTTTCGCCTTTTACGCGATCACCTTTTTTTATAATACCCGCAAAACGGCTACCTTGATCAATTTGAAGATATTTACTGCCGATTATACTTGTTGAACCTATAAAAAACCTGGCATCACGATAAATTTTAATACCCTCAAAAATATTTACTTGAACAATCACACCGCCATCTTCCATATAAATTCTTTTGACCTTGCCAACTTCCACACCCGAAAGCTTAACTATGGATTTATCCGGAAGCCCTGCAACATCACTAAATTCAATATCCATCTGATAAAAATTCTTAAATGAATAATCGCCTAAGAGGAAAATAGCCGTTCCAAAAAGAACCACTCCCACCAGGACAAATATTCCTATTTTAATTTCATTTCCCATTATTGTCGCACCTTAAACTACGACACTAAATTATATAAATTATATGCTTTAAAAACTCAGTTTTTTTGCTATTTCTTGCCATTAGAATCTTTCATCTCATGACAGATCGAATCATCGATAAATTTTTTCACAAAAGGATCCGCTGATTTTCTAAATTTACCCGGACTCTCGGGAAGATCGAACTTGCCGCCATGAAGCATAGCTATTCTGTCTGAAATGGTAAAAGCCAATTTTAAATCATGAGTAACCACTATGGAAGTAATATCAAGCTTCGCTTGCATATCTAAAATAAGCTCGCTTATTTTCTCGGAGTTCACAGGGTCAAGACCGGTAGTGGGCTCATCATAAAGAATATATTTTGGCTCTGACACTATCGCTCTGGCCAAAGAAACTCTTTTTTTCATCCCACCTGAAAGTTCTGAAACTCTCAATGAACTCACATCTTTAAGCCCCACAAGAGAAAGTTTTTCTTTAGCTATTTTTTCGTATTTTGAAGGATTTATATCCGTCAAATATTTTAAACCGAAACAGACATTTTCCATAACATTAAGCGAATCGAATAAAGCGCCATCCTGAAATAAATAACCGAAGTTCCGTCGCATCTGCGCCAATTCAAATTCATTTTTATCGCCCAAAACATCTTTTCCATCCACAATAATTTGTCCACTATCGGGAACCACGAGTTTAACAAGACATTTTATAAATGTGCTCTTACCACTGCCTGACGGCCCCATAATACTGAATATCTCACCCTCTGAAATATCAGCGCTAATTCCGTTAAGAATTATCTTATCTTGGTATTTTTTTACTAAATTTCTAATTTCAATCATATTAGTCCCACAAATACGAAGGCCGCCGATATAAAATAATCAAAAACCAAAATTAAAACCATACTGGTAACCACCGACTCGGTTGTAGCCTTGCCTACGCCTTCGGCCCCGCCTTTAGTGCCAAGCCCCTTGTGAAATGAAACCGTGGCAATAATAAGGGCAAAGAATATACTTTTTAAAAAGCCATGCATAAAGTTTGAAATCTCCATAAAAGTAAAAATATCATTCCAATAAACAGAACTTGGAACACCAAGCTTAACAAGACTTACCACAAAACCGCCCATTACTCCCAGAAAATCCGCAAACACAGTTAAAAGCGGCAAAGTAATAATAAAAGCTATATATCTGGGGATAAGTAAATATCTTGCGGGATTTGTGCCGAGAGTATGCAAAGCATCAAGCTGCTCGGTAACTTTCATTGTGCCTATTTCAGCTGTTACCGCAGCTCCGGCTCTGCCGGCAACTACAATGGCTGTAAGCACGGGAGCCAATTCTTTTATTATGGAAAATCCTACAATAGTTCCTATATATAATGGTTCATTAAATAAACTCTTGGAACTATAACCCGTCTGAAGAGCCAACACCATGCCTGTAAAAAAATTAATAAGACAGACAACAATAAGGGAGTCCGCTCCTATTCTAACTGACTGTTTTATTACTTCCGCATGCTCAAGCTTAGACTTAAACAGCCATACAATGGCAGATTTCACCATTAAAGTAACTTTACCGATGGCTTTAAATAAAGGAATAAAAGTGTGACCTAACTGTTCAAAAAAATATTTCATAATTAAATATAAACCCTGGGCACTCTTGCGCTAATAAGCGTAACAACTTCATAGGCGGAAGTTCCGGCTTTTTGCGCCAATTCGCCGGCGCTTATATTTTCCTCTCCTTGACTGCCTATGAGTACCACCTCATCACCTATTAAAACATTTTCAATATCAGAAACATCAACCATTATCATATCCATGGTAACCGCCCCCAAAACAGGACATCTCTTCCCTTTTAGAAGAACCTGAGCTTTATTTGAAAATTTTTTAAAATAACCGTCGGCATAACCTACGGGAAGCGTCGCTATTTTCATCGGCTTCAAACACTTAAAGGTTTTATTATAACTGACAAAAGAGCCTTCCCTCACATTTTTAAGAAATACTATTCTTGTCTTAAAAGATAAAACCGGCTCAAAGCCAGCCATAAGACCATAACAGGCAAAGCCGGAGCGGACCATATCAAATCTACTTAAAGGAATATTTACCGCGGCATAAGAATTGGCCGTATGCTTAATAATATCCTCAGTTTCATATTGTGAAAAATCCTTAAGCGTTTCATTAAAATAAGAAAGTTGAAGATTAGTAAAATCCCTATCCGTATCACAACTTGAAAGATGCGTATACACGCCGCCTAAAGATATATTGGAAGATGAAAGTAATTTTTTTAAAATTTTAACTGCTGACGGTCTTCTTGCTCCAATTCGTCCCATCCCCGTTTCAAGTTTGATATGACAGAGGGCTTTTTTTCCTAAACTTTCCGAAGCCTTCACAATTTGAGTGGCCGCATCCATACTTGAAATTGTTACCGTTAAATCATAATTTATAGCTTCAATAAAACTTTCAAAAGGGAATAAGCTTCCCAATATTAAAATAGGTGAAGTAATCCCAACTTTCCTTAAAGCAATCCCTTCTTCAACTGAAGAAACGCCATAGCCATATACCAGTTTTTCCTTTTCAACAAAACGCGCAATGGACAAAGCTCCATGACCGTAAGCATTGGCTTTAACAACCAAAAGCAATTTACATTCAGGCCCAATTATTTCCTTAATTTTTAATATATTATTTTTAAGCGCGGAAAGATTTATTTGCGCCCATGTAGGTCTTAGAATTTTCGTATCAGCCATAACAACTATAGAAGAGCTTTATCATCATCCTCAATCGGCTCCATTCCCATTCCCTCGGGAGCGGGATTTACAAACTTTGTAGACTTTTCAAGGAAATTCAACTTAACCGTTCCGACCGGTCCATTCCTTTGTTTGGCGATAATCAACACCGTTTGAGCGGCAAGCGCTTTATCCTCATTACCAAAATGTTCTCTCCATATAAGAGCTACAACATCCGCATCTTGCTCCAAAGAACCTGATTCTCTTAAATCTGATAATTGAGGCCGCCCACCTTCTCTGCCCTTATCTTCACTTTTTCTATTTAACTGCGATAAAGCTAAGACGGGAACCTTAAGAGTCTTGGCAAGGTCTTTAAGTAATCTTGATATTTCCGAAACTTCCTGCTGCCTGCTCTCACGTTGCCCCGTACCTTTTATAAGTTGTAAATAATCGACGACAACCAAACCCAATTCCTCGCCCTTATTTTTAAGCTGATTTGCCAATTTTCTTGTTCTATTTCTTATATCAAGAATATCAAGATTAGAGGAATCGTCTATCCATATTGAAGATTGCCCCAGTTCACTTATAGCGGCGGTCAAAGTGGAAAAACTCTCTCTGGGATATTTGCCTCTTCTAACCTTTGCCACATCGGCGCCGGCTGAACTACAAACCATTCTCTCAAAAAGAGAATGTTTATCCATTTCAAGGGAAAAGAATGCAATAGTGGTTTTCTGTTTACTTTTGACAGCCGCATGATAGGCAATATTTAAAGCCATAGCTGTTTTACCCTGACTGGGCCTCGCGGCTAAAATTGAAAGTTCAGATTTCTGAAAACCGCCGGTCATATCATCATACCACTTAAAACCGGTGGGAACACCCATCGCGGCGCCGGGATTAAGCATAGCGTTTTCAATACGATCTGAAACTTCATGCGCTATATCTTCCGCTGAAGAAAACCCATGATCGGTGGTTTTATGCGCAACCTCTATCATTTTGGTTTGAGCGTCATCTAAAATATTTTCCACAGGTTCATTACATGAAAAGGATCTTTCTATCACAGAAGAGGAAACATTTATAAGTTCCCTTAACAGGGCTTTCTCTTTTACTATTTTAGCGTAATTTCGGCTATGAGCGGGCGTTGAAACCTTTTCCATAAGGTCTGCCAAATATTTCTCGCCGCCAAGATCTTCAAGCTTATTTTGTTTCTTTAATTCCTCTATCAATGTAACAATATCCACAGGTTTATTGTTATTATGCAATTCACCTATGGCATTAAATATTTTTTTATTTATTTCGCTGTAAAAATCTTTGTCTTGAAGAATTTCAGATGCCATGACTACAGAATCTTTATCTAAAAGCATAGCTCCCAAAACCGCCATTTCGGCTTCGGTTGAATGAGGAGGGACTTTCATATAGCTCATAAAATTCCCCTAAAATTTATTTATTGTGGGCGGTTACCACAATTTTAACATTTGCGGTAATACCGGATTTAAGAACTATTTCAACTTCAAAATTACCGAGAGCTTTTATGGATGTTTCGAGATTTATCATATCTTTATGAATCTCGATATCGGCGGCTTTCAAGCTTTTAACAATATCGCTTTTTGCCACGGAACCAAATATCACATCATCTTCGCCGACAGGTCTTGAAAAAGAAAGTGTAATAGCTGAAATTTTTTCGCCCACTTGCTTCAAAGCATCATTTTCCTGCCCTACTCTTTTTTTTCTTTTTTCCGCGCTTAATTTCCAAGAACGAATAACACCATCTGTTGCAATTTCAACAAACCCTTTGGGAATCAAATAGTTTCGGCCATAGCCGTCTTTTATTGTTTTTATTTCTCCCGCTTTACCGAGATTTTGAATATCTTTTTTAAGAATCACTTTCATAATAACTCCTGTTATATCTAATACCGCTTGTAAATATTAGCGTAAAATTTTAGCAAATAAACCAGATTATATTTTAGCCTGAAAATTAACTGCTATAGGGTAAAATGGCAAGATTCCGATTCGTTTTAATCGCTCTTGTTATCTGTCTTTGATGCTTGGCGCATGTGCCCGTTATACGTCGAGAAAGTATTTTTCCACTATCGGCGATAAAAGTTTTTACTATTTGCAGCTGTTTATAATCAACGTAATCTATATGATCGGCGCAAAGTCTGCATACTTTTCTTCTTGGAGTAAACCGTTTTCCACGAAAACGTTTTTTTGGATCACTGCTGCTGCCGCCGCGTGCGGGGGGTCTTGATCCTGGTCTTGATGGTCTGCTTGTTTCATTCATATTATATTCTCCGTAACCCCCGTTAGAAAGGACAGTGGTTTTACCAGGCCCTTACTACAAGGAATTAAATCTCTTATTTGCTTCATAACCCGTCATAAACAAGAATGCTTTCTAACGGGGTAAAACTAATTATTAAGTAAATCTTAAAAAGGAACCTCATCTATGCCTGAATCATCTGATAATTTTTCACTTTTCGCAGCTCCGGCTACGACTTCGCCTTCATCTCCCGTGGGAGCGTCACTTTTTGAAGCAACGGCAAGAAATTGTATTCTTTTCGCGTTTATATTCAGGGATTTACGCTTATTTCCGTCCCTATCAGTGTACTCATAACTTTCAAGGCTTCCCTCTATATGCACGGGACTGCCTTTTTTAAGTTTTTGGCCAGATCTCTCAGCCATAGGACCCCAAGTTACAATATTGACAAAAGTGGCTTTCTCTTTCCACTCACCGGTAGCCTTGTCTTTATAACTTTTGTTGGCAGCTATACTGAAAGAACAACGTGGATTTCCGTTCGTCGCATAAGTCAAATCAGGATCTCTGGTAAGTCTGCCGGTAAGCAAAACATAATTCTGTTCCGGAATTCTTATATTCACCTTACCACCTCCTCACCAATCTTTAATTGGTGCTTTTAGAGGCCACTTTGTGGCCTGAGCAGGTGGTAGGGTCATAAATTATCCTCAACACCCGCCTTGCTTCGTGAAAAATTTTTTCGGCAATTATTTTTTTAAGGCCACTACTTTTACTTTGCCGGTTTTAAAAAAC